>JAIRNM010000213.1 GCA_031258055.1 Bifidobacteriaceae bacterium | reverse complement strand
GGTGAACTCATTGCTGGCCGGGGGCAGAGCCGACCTATACATCACTGGTTCAAACTCGCGTTTGCTGTCCTCGGAACTAGCCACTTACATCGCCGGCCGTTACATCTCAATCGAGGTCTCGACTCTATCGTTCGCCGAACACCTCGCTTTCGCCCAAGCTGCTAACCCGGCCGGTGGCACTGACATCGGCGAAGAGTTTGACAGGTACCTTCGGCGGGGAGGCTTCCCGGGGCTGTTCGCCGCCAACTTATCTGAGGATCAGCACGCCCGGGCGGTGTCCGACATCTACGCCTCCGCCTTGATCCGCGACACCATCACGCGCCGCTCCATCCGCAACGTCGATCTGCTCGAACGGGTGGCCTTATTCGCGCTGGAGAACGTCGGCCGTCCGTTCTCGGCCCGAAGCGTCTCGCGCTTCATCAAAGCGGAATCCCGCAACGCCAGCGTCGAAACAGTGGTGGGATACCTCGGCGCCTTGAGTGACGCCTTCGTCCTTAATCGCTGCCGTAGCTACGACATCAGAGGAAAAGCCCTGATGAAGGTACACGAGAAGTATTTCGCCGGCGACCATGGCCTGGTTTGGGCGCTGCACGGCTACCAGGACCGCCTGTTACCGGGAGTACTAGAGAACATCGTCTGGGCGGAGTTGCGGCGGCGGGGCTACCAGGTGCGGGTAGGCAAGGACGGCACCCAAGCGGTCGACTTCGTCGCGGACAAGGCCGGCGAACGCCTCTACATCCAGGTCACAACCACCCTCGCAGGCAGTGAAGCCCAACGCCAGCGGGAAGTCAGTCCGCTAACAGCCATCGCCGACGCTTACCCGAAGGTAGTGGTCTCGCTGGACCGTTTCGCCGGCGGCAACGACAACGGCGTGCGCCACTACTACCTGCCAGAGTTCCTGCTGGCCGACTTCTACTGACAGGCACCCACGACAAGGCCACCGCCTCAATGGCGCGGCCCTGGTCAAGGATCGGCTTTGGGATTCGCCTTAGACCACCCAAGCCCGGCCGGTATACGAGCTAGAAAAGGTCCGAGTGGGAACCCGTCCGGGCGGCAACCAAGAGATCGCCATCTGCGTCCGTACGATAGACCAGCAGCCAGTCAGGCGCTATGTGGCACTCGCGGTAACCGGCGTAGTTGCCCGTCAGGGCATGGTCTTGGCGCGCTGGAGCCAATTGCTCGCCAAGGCTCAAGGCGATCAGTACGGACAGCAGCTTGGACAGGTCCGAACCGCGCCGCGTCTCGCGCTTGATGTCCCTGCGAAATGCCGACGTGAAAGCTACCTCTAAGCGCTTACTCGCCACCGGTCAGGTCTCGCCTATTTCGAGTCCGAGCGCCTCGCCCAGTTCGGCGGGGTTCCGGTACCGCTCAGCGACAATCCGGCCGGCCACAATCCCGTCGGCCTCCCTCATGGCGGTCTCTGTCAGAGGGCTATAGCGCCGCTGGCGCACGTCGAACGGCATGCCGCCTTCCATCACGGCTCGGTGCAAGAAGATGCTGACTGCCTCACTGACCGTCATTCCGAGCGACGCGAATGTATGCTCGGCAGCCTCCTTGACAACGGGATCAACCCGCATGCTAAAGGTTGCGCTTTTCACGACCGCTATCATACTCGTTTGTATCCCAAACGTCACACAATCGACGTCCTTGATCCGCGTGTCGGCTTGGGCATAGCCCGGCAGATCGCGCACACGCCCCACCGCTCCGCTACCGCCGCGCCCACCAGGGACGATGCCGTCGGGCCGGGGTGACGGCACTGACTATGCTGTCGGCTCTGTTTGGCTACGGAGATAGCCCCTGAGTCCCGGCAAAGCAAAGCAGATCCGGCCCCTTCCGGCGGGTTCGATTACCTCAGCGGCAATCAAACGCGCTCGGTAGGGCGAAACGTTGTTGCCGCCCAAGCGGGCCGTGATAGCAGCGATGGCAGACGGGTCGGCGGCATCTTGCGCCATTGCATCGAGGAAGGCGACATCACGTCCAGACAGGTCCGCCAGCAGCGGCTCGAAGACGAGGCGGGCGGCGGCTCCCTGATTCTCCCGACCGGCCTGGACCCAGGCCGATGTCCGCCAACCGCGCCCTCGTCATTCTGCGCTCAGCCCCAACATCACCCTGCGCGAAACCTAAAGCCGCCAATTCGACCCCGCGAATCTACGAGTTTGCGCCCGTGGATCTACGAGTTTGCGCCCGTGAATCTACGAGTTTCTGGGCGTCAATCTGCGAATAGGATTCTGACCTGCTAGTTTATAGTCATGAAGCGTTTGGTTCGCCGTAACCTTGAGTCCGTCGCACGCGAAGCGCTGGCGGTGTTCCCGGTGCTGGTGCTTCAGGGCGGCCGACAGGTTGGCAAGTCAACTTTCGCTCGAATGCTGCTGGAGGGCCGGCCCCACCGGGCGCTCGACTTAGACGATCCGGAAACTCGGGACGCCGTTAGGGAGGATCCCCGGTTGGCAACGGCCCGCGCGGCCGGTGAATGCATGATCGTGGACGAGGTCCAGCGCATCCCGGAGTTGCTTCTCGCTATCAAGTCGGCAGTCGATTCCGACGGCTCACCAGGCGCGTTTGTGCTAACCGGCTCGACCAGCCTGCGCCGCGGACATTCCCCACACCTCGCTGGGAACGTACCTCGACGCGATGGAGGCGCTGTACCTGACTGCCGCTATTCCCGCTTGGGGCGCGAACCTCACCAAACGGGCAGTCGGGACCGCCAAGTGCGTGGTCGCGGACTCCGCCGTGGCGCTGAACCTGGACCGTATGACCGAGGACCAGTTGCTCGGCATCCCCGGCTATCGGGCGTTGGGCGGCCTCCTTGAGGGCTTGGTCGCCTCAGAGCTAATCAAGCAGCGCGCCTGGTCAGCCGAGCGGCCCAACATCTTCCATTTCCGGGACTCCGACGGCTCCGAAGTCGATCTAGTCCTGGAGCTTCGCGACGGGCGTGTCATCCTGATCGAGGTCAAGGCATCATCGACCTACCGATCCGAGCATTTCAAGGGCATGAAAGCTCTAGCTGGCCTGCTGGGCGACCGCCTAGTCGCGGGCGTGGTCCTAGCCACGGCTGACCACCCCTACCGTTACAGCGACAAGCTCTGGGGGCTGCCCATCTCCAGCCTCTGGACGCCACCGACGTAGATGTCCGGGTTGTCGCAGCTCAGCGTGTGTGAGATTGGCGGCGGCGCTTGGCCATGAGGAGCAGGATCCCCAAAAACAGTCAACGCCACGGCTAACAAAACGGTGTCACCGGAAGACGACCCAGCGCGAGGTAAACGTCGATCTGCCGGGCAGAAACGGATACTCCTCGACCGCCACCTGCGTCGGCTGCTCTGAAAACTCTCTGAACACCGGCAGCTATTGGGAAATTCCCAACGGCGCGGTAGGATGTTGGAATGGATGGCGATCTGGGACAGCGGATTGCGCGCCGGATCGACGCCTTGGACCCGCCGGTGACACGCAAGTCGTTTGCCGATGCCGTCGGCTTGGCACCAGACGCTTTGTCTCGCGCTCTCTCCGGTAAGCGCGGTATCTCCTCCTTGGAGTTGCTGCGGATCGCGGAAGTGCTCGACGCTGACATGCACGAGCTTGTGACAGGTGAGCCGGATCCTCGGCGCGTGGTGCTCGCCGCACGTCATGACTTCGACCGCGACACGTACCGTCGCAGTGTGCCCTCCTTCGAGGAGGACAAGGAGACGATTGAGAACGTGCGTGTCGCATACATGCAGTCGGGCCTGCCGCCCCACCGAATCGAAAGACTACCTAGCACGCCTGGCGCGATGCGTGAGCGATTGGGCGACGACTTCGCGCGACCGTTCGTCGCTCGTATCGAGTCGGAATTGGGCGTGGATGTCGTTCGTGTGTCTGAGCTGGGAACCGCTTATACAGCGACGATCACCGGCCGTTCCGTGATCATCATCCCCGCAAAGGGAAACTGGTTCCGGGAGAACTGGGATCTCGCGCACGAGCTCGCGCATCTGGTTGGCTTGGAGTCCGAGGATGAAGCAAACTCCTATGCTGCGGAGTTGCTTCTACCAGAAACGCTCGTGCGGCGAGTGGACTGGGAATCCGCATCGCAACAGACGGTCGCGGACTTCCTCTGGGAGACAGGCGTATCCACCGAGGCATTGCGGCACAGGCTGAGCGCTCTCGGGTTGGACAATGAGCGTATGCGGGCAATGCTTGACAGTCCCACGCAGCGGCTGCTGCGCTGCGCTAGAAGCTGGTCGCATGCGTTCGGGGATCGGATCACCGAACGCATGGATGCTGCGGCAACTCGCCGATTCCCGCTTGAGTTGCAGGAAGCGCATG
>JAIRNM010000173.1 GCA_031258055.1 Bifidobacteriaceae bacterium | reverse complement strand
GGCCGGGTCCAACCGGGACAGGTCCGCCAAGGGCACCAGCGTGGCGTCCAACAAGTCCGCCACCACGTCGGCGACCAGCCGCTCGCCCGACAACGGCCCCGACATGCCGGCCAGGCGGGCCGGGGCGATCCGCGCGTAACGCCGCCCGTCCGAACCGGTGCCCAACCGCTCGTTCCAGGGTGCCCCCCTCGTGAGCCAGGCGGCCGCACACCGCAGCCAGCAGCAACTCGACTGCGGCCCTGGCCCTGGCCCTGGCCCTGGCCGTCCCCTCAGCCCAACTCCGCAATTCCCAATCCAGGCCGCCCCCTGCACCGGCCCGCCGCGCCCCATCCGCCGACACCATCACACGCCCACCTTTCCCCTCCCCGCGCGGCGACCACCCTGGGCGGGGGGCAGCGCGCGCAGACCGAACCACCATCGCCAACCAGGTGCGCGCCGCGCACCCCACCACCACCAACCGGCCCGCCGCCCGCACCCGGATTGATGGACACACCTCTTGCAACTCGCGGTGGAAGAGGATTTGTCGCGCCAGATGCATCAACTGGCGACCTGATCAGCGGCCGCGCTGTCGCCTTCCGCTAATGGTCGCCCCTACGCCTCAAATTGCCAGACGTGTGGGGCGCGGAGGCGCTTGGCGAGGAGCGAGCCTGGTTCAAGTTCTCCGATGCAGAAACCTGATGCCCTGCACTGCCGTTCGCTCGCAGACGTTCTGTGAAGGGCAGCCGGAGTTGCCATGTCCCGGACGGCCTTCCGTTGGTTGTCAGTACCCACGGCTACCCTGGTCCTATGTCGATCCAGCCAACGCTGTTCCCGCCGCCCCCGAGGCCCGCGGCGACGGTCGGCCTGGAGTACGCGGCCAAGGCGCGGGGCGCTGTGTTCACGCGGCAGCCGGTGGTGGATTTCATGCTGGACCTGGCCGGCTACACCCCGGGCCAAGACCTTTACCGAGCGCGGCTGCTGGAGCCGTCGTTCGGGGGCGGGAGGTTCGTGCTGACGGCGGCGAAGCGGCTGCTGCGAACCTGGCGCACCAACGGGGACCAGGACGATTCGGTCCTGGACCCGGCTATCCGCGCGGTGGAGTTGGATCGAACGACGTTCGAGGCGTTCCGTGCACAGTTGGTCCGCTTTCTGCTAGCTGAGGGCTTACCGGAATTCTCGGCGCAACGGATCGCCCGGTGCTGGCTTGTGAAGGAAGACTTCTTGGATGGCGGACTCAGCGGCGAGTTCGACGTGATCGTTGGCAATCCTCCCTATGTCCGCCAGGAGAACATGGGCCCGGAGCTGCTCGCCCGATACCGCGGGTCGTATTCGACCATGGTAGGGCGGGCGGACTTGTACGTGGCGTTCTTCGAGCGATCTCTCGACCTGCTCGCTCCGGATGGGCGGTTGTGCTTCATTTGCTCGGACGCTTGGACAAAGAACGACTACGGTCGCGAACTGCGCCGCCTGGTCTCCGGACGGTTCGCCTTGCGGACCTATGTGGACATGTACGGAGTGGGCGCGTTCGAGTCCGACGTCAGCGCTTACACGTCGATCACGGTGGTCGCGCGCGCCGCGCAAGGCGTGGTGCGCGCCGCGAAAGCCGAATGCGCCGACGCCGACCACCTAGGAGAGCTTGGACGGATGCTCACTAGTACGGCATCGGACGCAGGGCAAGCGCGGGTGGGGAGCGTGCCGCACCCGGCGCGCGGGACCGGGCCGTGGCTGCTGCGCGGCGACCGACAGCTAGACGCCATCAGGGATCTGGAGGGCCGCTGCGGGACCGTTGAAGAAGCGGGGTGCAAGGTGGGGATTGGCGTGGCGACCGGCGCGGACAAGGTGTTCGTGCGACCCTTCGCCGATCTGGACGTCGAGGAGTCCCGGCGGCTGCCGTTGGCGGTCAACAGGGACGTGGTGCGGGGCGAGCTGTCATGGACCGGCCAGGGCGTACTGAACCCGTGGGAGGATTCGGGCGCATTGGTCGACCTGGGTGCCTATCCGCGCCTCGCTGCTGCGTTGGTGCCGCACCGGGAGCGGTTGGCCCGGCGCCACACCGCCCGGCGCGACCCGGAGCGGTTGTGGCACAAGACCATCGACCGAATCACGCCGTCGCTGGCCTGGCGGCCGAAGCTGCTGGTCCCGGACATGCGTGGCGACGGCGACGCCATCGCCTACGACCCGGGCGGGCTCTACCCCCACCACAACCTGTACTTCATCACCTCCGAAGAATGGGACCTGCGCGCGCTGCAAACTGTGCTCCGGTCGGGGATCGCGAAGCTGTTCGTGGAGGCTTACGCGGTCAGAATCGGCGGCGGTTTCCTGCGCTTCCAAGCCCAGTACCTGAGACGGATCAGGGTGCCGGCGTGGTCTGCGGTGGCGCCCGCGGATCGGGCACTGTTATCCGAAGCGGGGGCCGCGGGCGTGAAAGTGGGGAACGGCGTGCTGGAGCGGGTTTACGGCCTGAGTAGAGGTTCGCTCGGTCTCATGGAGGGCGAGGCCGGCAAATGAGCCTGGACATGTCGCCGTTCGAGCGGTACGCCGAGCTGGCGGTGCAGCATTTCTGGGAGAACCGGGGGCTCGCCGCGCGGCGTCAATCGGAGCGTGGCGCGTTGGACCAAGGCGAACGGGCCGGGGTCACTGCCGGACACAACATGGATGGCTTCGCCAACCTGTTCGCTGAACTGGCCAAGGCCAATGGTTTACCCGGTGCCGAAATCCACGTCAAGAAGGCTCTTGTCACGTTGCCAGGCTACTTCCGTCCCACCAAGACCTGGGATCTGGTGGTCATCCACGATGGCCGGCTGGTCGCTGTGATCGAGTTCAAGAGCCAGGTGGGGCCTTCTTTCGGCAACAACTTCAACAACCGTGCGGAGGAAGCTATCGGTGCAGCCACGGATTTCTGGACTGCCCACAGGGAGGGAGCCTTCGGTGACCCGCGACCGCCCTTCCTAGGCTGGCTGATCTTGGTCGAGGATTGCGCAGCGTCCCGTCAACCGGGTAGGCCGGTCACCTTGATGACTTTCACCGCCTTCCCGGAGTTCCAGGGGGCCTCATATCTGGCGCGCTACGACGTCCTGTGCCGGAAACTGATGCAAGAGCGCTTGTACACCAGTACCGCCGTAATGGCTGTTACCAGGAGCGATGGGAGCGAAGGCGTCTATGCGGACTTGGCAGACGGCACCTCCCTCAGGGCCCTTGCCGTCTCCTTCGCCAGCCGGATCGTCGCTGAGACCACGAGCCTGTCTCCGGGCAGCACGCGAAACCTTGGAGCGGTGACCAAATGATGACTGTCCAGCCCGTAGTGTTTTCAGTGCATTTGCGGCGCAAACGCCGTAATTCCCCTTGCGATACTGGGACCGGGCACACCCGAAGATGGGAGAGTTGATCGATGCCGACTGGTAAGAAACTCCCAGAGATACGCCCCGCGCCGCTGAACCAAGATGGGAAAGGTGCGGGGTTAGGCGGCGATAGGCCGCCGCTGGCTCAGGCGCCCGGGGGTGCCGGGCCGACTGAGTTGACCGGTGAGTCCGCAGCACCTGAGCCCGTCGCGCGTCGCTACACGAAGTCACGGACAGTGAAGGCTTAGCTTGGATCGCCAGCCGACCTGGCGTATGTGTGGGGTATTGCCGAGGAACAGACGCAGCGAGGGCTGGACCGCGCGCTGGCAGGTCGAGACGTGATCGCGAGTCACGAGGTTACCCAGGTTCAGGAACAGTGGAACCTCACGTCCGCAGTGAAGTGCCGAGACGGAATGTCCGCGGAAGGGCCGCTTCCGGGATGGCTGTACACGGTGGACGTGGCGCTGATTGATTCGGTGACGATTAGCACCCAATACTAATACGTGAAGGGTTACGCCATTCGAGTCACTTTCGGTAACGGATTCTTCAGCGACGGCGCATCGGTGGAGGTCAACGGAGAAGACTTTGACTGGGTTACGGGAACCTTCGAGCGGCTCTCGGCGAGTCTTCTGAAGTCAGAGTCTTGGGTACGAGGCCGTGGGCGTGCTTTGAGGTACGTGCTGCCGCTGATAGTAACCTGGGCGCTGGCTGTCGGTGCGATGCGCCTCATCCAGGAGTGGATGCCGCATGGTGTGACACCCGGGTTGGCCGGAGCGGTCGGCGCCGCCATGGGGGTTCTGGTGGCACCGGTTGGAGGACTGCTGGGGAGACTGTTCCCCCGCTTCGAGGTGACGTCGCCCGAGGGAAAGACCAAGGCGACGAAACACCAACGGCGGGTCGTTGTGCTGTTCAGCGTACTCGTGGGAATAGCCACCCTGGCAACCTTGGTGCAATTCCTCGTCTAGCCGAGTAGGCACCTGGGTGCCCAGCATTTACCCAGCACAATGATCCACATCCGACTCCAGACGACCGGCTACAATCGGAACCGGAGATCATCCGTTCTCCCTGATCAACCCAGGGAACGGGCGGTGACCGCAGCTGTCCGGCGGCGACCGGAGGGGTAGAGAATACGCCCGGAGGTCGGAGGTTCAAATCCCCCACGGGGCAGCGGCCAAAGTCCCGGGACCGGGTCTGGCGCCGGAAGCAGGCCGCCCAACAAGGGCGGCCGCCCCCTCCCCTCACATGCTGGCGACGTCCGCCGCCTTGGCCTTGACGGCGGCG
>JAIRNM010000128.1 GCA_031258055.1 Bifidobacteriaceae bacterium | reverse complement strand
ACCTTTGACCCCATGTTACCCCAATCGAACGTCCCACGGGCTTGCTGGATCGAAGCCGGTTTTTTGTCGGGATGGTGGGATTTGAACTCACGGCCCCCCTGTAGTAAACGCAAAGATTGCGTCAAGTGTCAGTAAAGCTCATTACATGTCATTAGGCAGGCCAGGCGCGGTTTCGGCTTGTCGCTGGTTGTCGTTGGGTGCCGTTGGTTTGCATCAAAAACGTGCGGTAAACGTGCGGTAATCAGAACGGGTTTACTGTAGCTCGTTCTCGCCGGTGAAGATCACGCGCGGGTCGTCCTCGGTGGCGGTGGTGTCGCGTTGGTGGTTGGCGATTTTCAAGGCGCGGTCGATGGCGATCCCGGCGGTTTGCATGAGCCGGAGCTTGTCGAGGGGGACGGCCTCGGGCGCCGTGTGCTCAACCGGGCCGCGCCCTTTGCCGCCGAACGCGAAGTAGGCGGCGGGTGCCGCCGTTCGGGAAAGTGCTGTTCGGGCAGAACGTTGAACGTGGCCGTTTGACCTTGGCTTACGTTCACTTTCGCGTTAGGGCGGTTTGGGCCTCTGCCAGCAGAGCCCCCTCCAGGGCTTTCCGGGTAGCGTCGTTGTCAACCGCTTTGGCGGCCACGGCGGCCTGGGTTGCCGTCCGGTCCCAGGTCAGCCCGAGCCTTGCGCTGGCCCGGTAGATGGTTGACCGGGAGCGGTCCATCTGGCGGGCGGCCTCATGCTGGGAGACGCCATCGCCGTGGAGGTCGGTTAGCTGCTGGTCATCGGCGGCGGACCATTGGGGCCTGCCTCTGGACATTGACCGAACCTCCCAACTGTTTCTGCGACTACCCCCAATTGTACCGTTGACCTGCGACAACAACTCGAATCGTTGGGTGTGCCCGGCTGCGTGCGGGCCGATCTGGGTGCGGCGGGTTAGGATTTGACGGTGGTCGGACAGCCGTCGGTAGGGTGGCACTTTCTGGACGAAGCGTCTGAACGAAAGCACACCTCTGACGACTGCAACCATAGGGCATCTATCTCAACAGATCAACCGAACGACGACGGCACTGGAATCGGCGCAACGCCTGCGGCCGGGTTGGTGGTGTTCACGCGGCTGATGGAGTGGGCCGCAAGCGGCGGTCTTGTGGCCTGCTCCGACCCGGCGTGCACAGCCGTCACCTCCGAAGACCGACCGGGCGCCTACCGAGCAGGCCAGTGCGGCGACACTCGCCGTGACAGCGCTAGACCCTCCATCGCGGCTTTCGCCGCACCCAGCGCGCCGACTCCCCAACCGCAATCAAGTCACGACCTACGTCATAGAGCTGAGAGCCTGGGCGGGGCTAGGATTTCAAGTTACATGTGGTCGTCGTTAGGAGGTTTGTCATGAATGAACACCGTTCCCGTCGCGCTGTGGCCTGTGGCGCTCTTGTGGCTGTTGCGTTGGCGGTCAACGTCCCAGCGGCATCTGCGCAAGTGGGCACCATCTTCGCCACGGACTGCGCTTCGGACTTTGTAGACACGTTCTATTCCAATGAGCCGGTTTGCGTCACCGGGGATCTCAACTATGTCGCGCCGGGTGGCTACTTCGCCCGGGCCGACATCTACGTGACGGCCAATAAGAGTTGGACCGCGGGCGACCGGGCAAGGGACGTCACCGGTTCGGTGAACAGGTTCCAGGCTCCCTATGGAACGTTTTACGACGTTTACGCCTGGTTGCCGAATCTTGAATCGGGCAAGTATGACATCCTGATCGACGCGGACCTGAACGGTCGTTTTGACCCCGCCCACGACTTGCTGCTCGGCGACGGGCCGGAAGCGGGCATCACCGTCTTGGGGCAAAGCCTCGCGGGTTACAGTTTCGATTCGGCCGCGATCAAGGCCGAGGCGGCGTCTCAGGCGCTCTCGTGGCAGCTGGTTTCCGCATCGCCAAAGGTGCTGCGCAAAGTCGTTGACCGGTTCGCCTCGATCAGCATTAAGCGGGGTGCCGCTGAACTCGGCAAGGGTTTCTCGATTGTCCAAAGCGCCGGGCTGAACTGGGTCTTGGGCGTCGCAGGTGATTACAACATCCCTTCCAGTCCGCTGGCTGTGCCCGTACTGCTCGGCAGCAAGGTGATCGAGGATGTGGCCGGGAACCAGGCGCAGGCCTACCTGAACCTCGCGGCTGACCCGGCGGACCCCGCGTACGGCGTCCCGGCCGCGTTGGATATATCCGCAGTGAACGAACATCTGAACGCCGAGTTGAGCGGCGGGGGCATGAATGTGGAGTATCCGTTCGAGACGTTGCCTGCGCAGGCGGCCGCCACTGCCGAGGTGGCCTTGGCTAGGTTAGCGGCCGAGCAGGCGGCTTTGGTCGAGGCTCTCATACACGCCAATGAGCGTTACATGGGTGCCCAGCAGGCTAACGACCGCCGGTGGGCGGTGGCCCACGCCACATCTATCAGTGTTTACGCGGGCGAACTGGTGGACAACCAGGCAGAAATCGCGGCCGCATTGGAGGCGCTTCAGGACGAGGCGTCCGTGTTGCCTGGATCGGACGAGCCGTTCGATCTTGACAAATGGCAGGACTTGAAAGATCGAGTCGCCAGCGACGGCTTGACCTCCGCTGAGGTCGAGGACTTAGAATCGGCCGGTTTCTCGGCTGCGGACATCGCCTTGGTTGCCGAGGACATCGAGGCTCTTGAACTCCCAGAGGACGGGGCCACGCTCCTTGGCGTCTACGACGAGGCTATCGAAGCGACCCTGGAGCTTGAGGCGGTGTTCGCGCAGGCCGCTGAGGACGCCGCAGACCTGGCGGATAGCCTGGTCACGGGTTTGGGCTCGGTCGCCATTCCCCAGGTGTCAGCGGCTGACGTGGTGGCGGAGGCCGGTTCGCCAGCCCAGTTGTCGGCCACGGCGACTGGCGGGCAAGGCGCCTTGACTGTCGAGTGGGATTTCGACCTGGACGGGGAGTTCGATGACGCGACTGGCGCTTCAGTGTCGCTGACGCCTTTGGGGGCTTCGACGCGGCTTGTCGGCGTGCTGTCGACGGACACGCGGGGAATGAGCGGGATTTCCTATGTGCGGATCGAAGCAGCCGAGGCGCCCGGTTCTCCGGTAATCGCCTCCGTGTCCCCCGCTACTGCAAGAGCCGAGGTCACGGCGGGTGATTCCGAAACGTTCAGCGTCTCGGCGACCGCCTCGGCCGGGCAGGTCCTTTCCTACCGGTGGTACGTTGACGGCGAGCTGGCGACGGCCACGCAACCCAGTTTCACTTTGGAGACCAGCCCGGGGTCCGGTTCGCTGACGACAGTCGCAGTGGTGGTGTCCGATGGCGTCACGGGGCACGCGGAACGCCATGCCCGTTGGGTTGTGGCGGCCACGGCATAAGGGTCGAAGGGTGACCGTTTGGCCTCAGGGATCGGCCGCTGCCGGGGAGCCGCGATGGTGGAGGGCTTATACGCGGCCGGTCTTCCTCGTGTTGGCTTGTGTCTCCGCAGTCGAGGCGGTCGGCTTGTGGAGGCCGGGGCACATAGGGTTGGTGGCCCCGGCGTTGCTGGGGGTGTACCTGATTTTCAAGGGCACCTACCCGTTCCGCACGCGGGTTGGCCGGGGGGTAGCTGGGTTGGTCCGCGTAGGGTCCATGGCCGTGCCGTATGCGGTGTTCACCTGGATCTTGCATCCTCAAATGTATTTGCAAGGGCTGAGTCCGATCTGTGACGGCACAGACTTCGCCACTCCCCGCGCCTCTAGCTGCATAACGTCTGAGCAGGCCGAAGCCTGGAATCACGAGTTGGTGGTTGTTTGGATGGTGGGGTTGCTTGCGGTCGAAGCGGTCGTCGCCCTGGTGGCCTGGCGGTGTTCGCGCCGGACGGTGTGGTACGGGCCTGGCGCCGTGCGGGCAGACTGATGAGCATGGTGCAGTCTAAGCGGTAGCAGAACGTGATCGAAATCCCTCTTCGTCGGTCCGGTCGGGGTTCGGTCAACTGCCGAGCACCCGCGCCGTCGAGGGAATACGCCTATTCTCCCGAGTATTGCGCTTCCCGGTGTATTCCGACCTCGGAGCACACCCGAGCGCGGGAGAAGGGATAACCCTTCTCCCGCAGATCAATCGGACCGGGTGGTGTGGCGCGGTGGCCACCGCGCCAGCGGTTTCTGGCATGGTTCACGCCCTGGGCGGGACTGCGCGGAGCGGGTGGGCGGTGACGCCCACTTGGCTGTGTCAGGCGCCTGGGTCTGGTTTTGGGGCTGCAGCCGTAGGGCGGGCGGCGGTTGTCAGGGCGGCGGGTGCCTTGCGCTGTGCTCGTCTGGTTCGGTTTGAGGCGAGGCGGAAGCGGATGTCTGACCACCAGAGGCGGCGCGGCTTGGCCGGCGCCGCGATTTCTCGGGGTTCAGGGTCGGTCAGCCCGAGATCCACGAGTTCGCGCATCTGCGCGGGGTCGCCCTCGAAAAGTCGAGCGAGGACGGCGGCGCGTTCCGCCGGGTCGGAGGGCAGTGAGAGGTTGGATATTCCGGCTGTTGAGGACCGGTGTTCCGCTGGGGGTGAGCCATTGTTCCGTGGCGGCGTGAGCCGCCGTTCCGTTGACGGCTGAGCCGCCCTTTCGAAGGGGTGAGCCACCCCGGTTGACTGTCCGTCAGACCGAGCCTGTGGACGCCCTCGTAATTGAGCCGGTGGTGTCCACGTAATTGAGCCGGTGGTGTCCACGTAATTGAGCCGGTGGTGTCCACGTGATTGAGCCGGTGGTGTCCACGTGATTGAGCCGGTGGTGTCCACGTGATTGAGCCGGTGGTGTCCACGTGATTGAGCCGGTGGTTCG
>JAIRNM010000073.1 GCA_031258055.1 Bifidobacteriaceae bacterium | reverse complement strand
CGCTAAGAGCCGCGTTAGAGCTTAGAGATAAAGGTTGTGTGTTCCCGAATTGTGACATGCCGGTCGGGTTGACTGAAGCGCACCATATACAACCCTGGTATGTGGACGGAGACACTTGCCTATCGAATTGTGTGTTGTTATGCCGTCATCATCATGCGCTTATAGAACCACCCAGAGACCGTGAACCATATTGGCATCTCGGGATCAGACAAGACGGCATACCCGAATTCACTCCACCCCCCGAATTAGACCCCGATCAACAACCCATCATCCACCACCGATTCACACTCCAAGGACACAAACCCACGCCACCAAAACCACCACCCGAACCACCGTCACGGCAATAGGTGACAGCAGCACCCGATGGACGCGCTGTGAGAGTAGTTGGCCCGGTAAAGCGGCACCTAAATCAGACCCCGGCCTGTTCACCGGGGTCTACCGTAGAGTTACCGGAATGAAGCTTGAGCCTGTTCATGTAAGCCGGAGTGAGCGGCATCGGGAGCGGGCGGCCAAGCAAGCCCAACCTCGGCGGCGGAGCGGAAGGCTGAGTTGAGCGCCGGAGGTCGCGGAAGCACCGATTGTGATTCGCTACCAACACGGGATCAGTGACCTTTTCTGATCTGAGAGTTGGGTTGAGCGTGAGAGTGTTCCGGGGTCACGAAACCCGCAGAGGGCGGCAGTGGCGGGCGATGACCCAACCCAACTAGTCATCGAAGGAGCGGCCCCTGCCGTGGCCCGCAGAATCAACCAATTCGACCCCACTCGGCCTGATCGGTTGATCTGACCGTCGAGTACCACGCAACGTGTGACGACATTTTCAGCACATACCCCTGCCGGGGCGATGCGTCATCGCGCAGGTTTCGCCACCTTAGTCTTTGGCACGTCACTCCAGCGCTCCAGTGGCGTGCCGATTTGTCGGAGCGGATAAGACCCTAAGCAAAGGAAGAGGACATGGCAGCAAGACATAGCGAGACGGCGGGTACGCGCGATGCGAACCGGGGTCAGCGGACACTTTCACGCAGGGACCTTATGAAGGGCACCCTCGCAGCCGGAGGGGGTCTGGCCCTGAGCAGTGTCGCCCTTGCGGGATGCTCACCAAGTGCCGCGCCCGCACCTGAAGCGCCGAGCGACGTGCCAGCTAAAGCTTTGTTTGAGGGCTACAACTCCTTATACACCTCTGACTCCGTTGCCACCGGTAAAGACCCAATTGCTCCCCTTGAACCGCCATCGAGTTGGGATAGGTCCGCCGACATCGTCGTCGTTGGCCTTGGCGGCGGCGGTCTGGCCGCCTCACTGCGCGCGGCGGAGGAAGGCGCCTCTGTCATCGGTATTGAGAAGACAAACGCCTGGGGCGGTAGCTCAAAATGGGCGACGACTTTCGCGGTACCCGGCGGTGCTCGCTGCCAGAACGAGGCCGGCGTCCCCTTTGACTATGAGGGCCTCGTCACGGCGATGGCAAGCGCCGCCGGCATGAAGGCAGACATCCCTCTCATCCGTAGGTTGCTGAAGGAAGGCCCGGCCTTCATCGATTGGATGGAAGACCGGGGCGCAGAATGGGAGGTTGAGCCCGTCCTCGGCTCAGGGCTTTGTTGGAGGGGCGCCACTGAGGACGGATTTATCGCCGGGGCGGCGATGCCGGTTTGCGATTTCACCGCTGAGAAGGCGGCGGCTGCCGGTGCGGAGTTTCTCTATGGCGCGGAGGCGATTGGACTCGTCAAAGAGGGTGATCGGGTGGTTGGTGTCAAGATCAGCGACTCGTCGGGGGAGTCTTTCATTCAGGCTACGCAAGGCGTCATCTTGACAACCGGCGGCATGCTCAACAATCGGGATATGCTGGCCGCCTATGCGCCCACTGTGGCTAATCGCTGCAAGGCTTCAATGGCCAGTACCAGCGACACCGGCGAGGGCATTCGCATGGGCCTGGGCGCCGGTGCTCAGATTTCGGGGTGGGACTCATACTGTGCTTTTGACGGCGGCATGAATTGGGCTGGATGGTCACACTTCCTCTATGGGGGCGATGTGCAGTTGGTAAGGCAGCCCTGGTTGGGCATTTCCTCCGAGGGTAAACGATATCCGTACTACGATGACCATGCACCTCGCCGCTATCCTCAATTTCCGGGGTTGGACCCCGTTCGCAAGAGTTCCGCTCTCTTCAACCAGGCGGAAATCCTGCAGACACAGCCAGGCGCCTGCGGCCATTTGTTCTTTGACGCCGATTATGAGAAGAACGCGCCGGTCTTTGGCCAGACCTACTGCCGCAAGCTCATAACCCCCGACATGGCGAATATCGACCGCATGCCGGAATTTGTTGGCCCACACGATTGGAAGACCGGGGCGAAAAGCGCCATAGAGGAAGGAACAATCGCTCAGGCGGACACGCTCGAGGAATTGGCCGAGAAGCTCAGCTATGACGCTGACATCCTCATCAAAGCAGTAGAGGACTGGAACAGCATCTGCGCTGCCGGTGTAGATGATGAGCTTGAGTTTCCCGCCGAGTGGCTGATTCCCGTCAAGACGCCTCCCTTCTACGGCGCGGCTATAGGCTCATACGCCATTTCCAGCAACGTCGGATTGCGCGTTGATCCTGATATGGCGGTTGTCGGTACCGACGGCAACGTGGTGCCCGGCTTGTTCGCCGGAGGTATGACCACCGGCGGCGCCAACGGAGAGTCCACCTTTGGAACCTGCTATTCGCCGCTGGGCACCGTCGCGCTGGCATTCACGATGGGCTACATAGCGGCCGGGAGCGCCCTCGCACTGTGACTACTGAGGTGGTGGCGCCTGCCCACTCGCCTGCCGCTAAAACTATGCGTCAAAGCGCCCCAGCCTCCTCAAACCGACCTTGACAGGGCTTTGCCACGCGAGGGAAGCTGGTACGGCATCAACGAGGAGGCGGCCTGTGCGCATCGAACAAGACGGGACGGCGGCGGAAAGCGGGCGAGGGCAAGTTCCCTTGTTTTGTCTAGCATTAGGCGCGTTGTGGGCGGCGATGCCTATATTCAGTTCGCGGGACCTTGTTGTTGACTCTTTCTTGACGAGCTACCCTACCCAGTTGTTTCTGGCCTGGGCGGTGTTCTTTGTTGCAAACGGGCTAGGCTACTTCCTGCTCTATGGATTCAGAGACCTCGTGGTACCGGTCCATGCCCAACGGAGACTGCTCCTGAGCTCAACGGCCGTCGCGGGGTGCGGTGCTGTGCTGAGCGCGGTTTCAGGCGCTGGCGGTATTCCTGCTTGGTGTCATTCGCTCGGCCTGGCCATTCTCGGAATTGGTCTTAGCCCCCTGGCGATGTTGTGCGGTGAACTTCTGGGCGTAATCGACGCAAGAAAGGCGTCTTTGATCATTCCATTGTCAATCATGGTCACCGGCTGCGGGCTCGCGTTACGATGCCTTCTTCGAATGCTGTCATTTTGGCTCGGGATGGTGTCGTGCATGATGCTGGTCATCGTGACGCTGGTGGCCGGTGTCGGTAGCTGGCAGACCAGGCTCACACCTGTCTGGTGCCGGGTCGCGCTGGTGGACCGTGCCGCAGGGCAGCAACTCAAGATGTCCATTCGACCTACGTTCGGCCTCGTCGCCTACGGCATGGCCCTAGGCCTGATGCTCTCTCTTTGTCTACGTCCGGCGTGGCTCTCACCTAATAGTCTCCTTGTCTTGTCCGGCGGAGTAGCTCTGGCCGCGTGTTCGCTCTTTCTCGTGAACCACTTCGCCTCGCTTGCCGCAAATGTCGAACTCTTTTTCAAGCTGATTTCGCCGACGGTTGTCGGCGCACTGCTCTTGGCCACCTTTTTCAAGCAAGACGTTTCGCCCCTGTTGCTAGTCTTCCTGGCCGCTATCGTCTGGAGCAATCAGGTAATCCTGTTGATCACGCTTAGCAGCAGAATCGCATCCGAGTTGTCGATGCCAGGGATGCTGACCTTTTGCAGGATGGCGGGGTTCCATAGTCTGGGCACTGGCGTCGGCGTGGGCGTATGGGTCCTGTTGTACGCGCTGGGCGGCGTTGAAGCCCGCGCCCTGCCGGTAATCTGTGGGATCACGGTACTCCTGCTCATCTTCGCGGCAGTCTTTTCGCTCAATGAGCCCACCAGCGCCATAACGTGGGGGCTGATCCCGGTTGAAAGGGTAGGATCGCTGGCGAACGCTGAACGCGAATTATCAGCGCAACTCGAAACCATTGGCGATGAGCATAATTTGACAAAGCGGGAGAAGGAAGTGCTACTCGTGCTGGCTCGCGGCCGCAACGCGCAATTCATTGCCACGGAGCTGGTCATCTCTATCCATACCGCCAAGACTCACATCAAACATATCTACCATAAGATGGGCGTTCACACGCAACAGGAACTGCTAGATGCCATCGACACCATTGGTGCCAATCTGACAGGATCTGATGCGTAATGGCGGCAATTCGGGCGGCGTTCTAGCGAGGCTTGATTTGAGCCGTTCGGTGGCGGGGGAAGAGGGCACGCCAGCGGCGGGCTAGGCCCCATTTGGTGACCAGCCACATCGCTTCGCGCACAATCGAGCCGGTCATTTTGGACACGCCCGCCTCCCGCTCGGGGAAGCTGATCGGCACTTCAGTGATGCGCGCACCGGCGTCTCGCGCCGCCATCGACATATTGACCTGGAAGCCGTAGCCATGGGCTTCGACGCCCTCAAGCGGCAGTGAACGCAGCAGGTCAGCGCGGTAGGCCCGAAATCCAGCGGTCGAATCTTTGATTCTCAAGCCCAGCATGATGGAGACATAGAGGTTGCCGCCACGGGAAAGGAACTTACGGCGCCGGGGCCAGTTGAGGACTTCGCCGCCTGGCACCCATCGCGAGCCGATGGCCAGGTCGGCGCCATCCCGCACGGCGGCCAGCAGCAGCGGTAGCTGTTCGGGGCGGTGCGACCCGTCGGCGTCCATCTCTATGAGCGGGTCGAAGCCCCGCGCCAAGCCCCAGGCGAAGCCATCTAAGTAGGCCTTACCCAAGCCTTCTTTGGCGGCCCGGTGCAAGACGTGGATTTGAGGGTCGGCGCTGGCGGCGGCATCGGCCCAAGCGCCGGTGCCGTCTGGGCTGGCGTCATCGGTCACCAAAATGTGGGCGGTCGGAACCGCTCGGCGTAACCGGGTCACCACTCCAGGCAGCGACTCGACCTCGTTGAAGGTGGGGATGATGACCAGCGGCGCTTTCGCGGCGGCCGGGTCCGGCGCCGGGGGCTGGTCGTGGTGCACCTAGACACCGTACCAAACCGGGCTGGGCGGGTGAGCCGAGCGGCCACTGCCCCGGCGCTGGGCGCGGGGAACCCGGTCCTGAGGGCGGGACTTGATAAGGTTTGCGGCGTGTACAAAGCTCTCAAGATAGGCGTCGTGGTTCCGGCTTACAAGGAGCAGGCGCAGATTCAAGCCGTGATTGAGACAATGCCTGAACTAGTCGACTGCATAGTCGTAGTCGATGACGCCAGTCCCGACCAGACCGGCGAGCTGGCGCGGGCCGCCGCAGACGAGCGCACCGAAGTCATCACGCACGAAGTCAACCAGGGCGTTGGCGGGGCCATAGTCACTGGCCACAAGCGGATGATCGAAGAAGGCATGGACGTGTCGGTGGTGATGGCGGGCGACGGCCAGATGAACCCGTCCTACCTGCCCAAACTGCTCGATCCGATCGCCGATGAAGGCTACGGCTTTGTCAAAGCCAACCGCTTCTACTCATCGACCTCTTTCGAAGGCATGCCGAAGCACCGTGTCTTCGGGAACATGATCTTGACAATCTTGACCAAGGCGGCCTCTGGCTACTGGAACCTGGTCGATCCCCAAAACGGCTACACCGCTTGCACCACCGAGGTTCTGGAGAGACTGCCGCTTGGCCGCGTCCATAAGCGTTACGATTTCGAAAACGACCTCCTGATCTGGTTGAACATTGCTGACGTGAGGGCTATGGACGTCAATGTGCCAGCCGTCTACGGCGACGAAACCTCCACGATGAACCTGATGAAAGTCGCCCCGCGCATCTTGTGGACGTTGCTGGGCGGCGGCTGGCGCCGAATGTGGCGCAAGTACATTCTGTGGAGTTTTTCGCCTATCGCCTTGCTCCTCCTGGCCGGATTGCTGCTCACCGTGTTCGGCTTGGCGGTCGGCGCTTGGGCCACCATCTGGTCGCTGACCAGCGGCGTCTCCGCCTCGACCGGCACGTGGCTGCTCGGGGTGGCGCCCGCCATGATCGGCATCCAATTCTTAGTTCAGGGCCTAGTCTTGGACATTCAAGCGACCCCAAGATAGCGCCCGATGCCGTCGTCACCGCCGTCTTCCCCTGAGCCAGGCCCAGCCCGCGCGGCCGTCCGGCGGATCGGACTGTTCGTGCTGGTGGGCGGCGCCAGCGCGGCAGTCGACTTCGTGGTCTTCCTGGGCTTGACGCATATTGGCCTGGTGGCCTGGGCGGGATCGGCCGTCAGCTTCCTGGTTGCCTTCGCGGTCAACTACCGCGGCAACCGAGACCTGGTTTTCCGGGCCGGAGCGGTGCCGGGGGCGCTCAGGCGTTACGTGGTGCTGGTCGCGTTCAACTGGGTCGCTTCGACCGGCCTGGTTGCTCTTGGAACCGCCGTCGGCCTGCCCGGCTGGGCCGCGAAATTGGTTTCAATGGTCTTGATCGCGGCTTTCAACTTCGCGGCCCTGAGGGCCTGGGTCTTCAAGCGCCGCTAGCCGGTCCGCGGTCCGGTGGGTGGGTCAAGGCACGGGGCTGGCTACGGGCGGCACGCGAAGGTGCTAGAACGGAAGCAAACGTTTTTCGTGAAGGGGAAAGAAATGGCATCCGGCATTGTTTCGACCGCCACTGGTCTGATCAAGTCTTTCGGGCATCTAATCGGCGCGTCAGTCAGGGCTGGCTCCAAGGGCATGGATTCCTTGGCCAACCGGCTGCGTGACTACGCGGACGACAAGCCGCCCGAAGCCCCGATCAAACCAAACTCAGAGGACTGACGCCCTACTCCCCCCAGCCCGCGGCGGGCAGATGCTGCGACTGCGCGCAGCCTGACGGGAGAGATCCGTAACAGTTGACGCTCGCGTCAAACGGCGAAAGCTTGATCCATCAGGGCCGCTTCTTCGACCGCGTGCTGGGAGTGTGAACCGGTCGCGGGCGATGCCGCCTCCGGCCGCGCCACCACCCTTAGCGGCCGTCCGCCCAGCATGGGCACGGCTTTGCGGAGGAGGAAGCTCCAGGCGCCCTGGTTGACCGGTTCGTCTTGGACCCAGACCAGTTCCGCGTCGGGTGCCAAGCCGTCCAGGATTGAGTCGACCATTTCCTGGGTGAACGGGTAGAGCTGTTCTAGACGCACAATGGCGGTGGTCGCCTGGGCGGGGCTGTCCAGCTTGTTGCGCCGGGCCGCCAGGTCCCAGTAAACCCGTCCCGAGCAGAGCAGAACGCGGCGCGCGGACGCGTTAGGAACGATCGGGTCGAGCAGCACCGGTTGATAGGTCCCGGTAGTGAAATCCTCGATCGAGGAGACGGCTTCTTTGCGGCGCAGGCCCGACTTCGGCGTGAACACCACTAGCGGTCGGCGCGGGCGCGTGTAGGCCTGGAAGCGCAATAAATGCGCGTAGTTGGCGGGCAGTGTTGGTTGCGCCAAGCGCAGGTTGTCCTCGGCGCAGAGCGCCAGCCAGCGCTCAATCCGGGCAGAGGAGTGATCAGGCCCTTGGCCCTCAAAGCCGTGCGGCAACAAGTACACCACTGACGAATGCTGTCCCCACTTCTGCTCAGCCGAGGAGACGAATTCATCAGCCACCGTCTGGGCGCCGTTGAAGAAGTCCCCGAATTGCGCCTCCCAAATCACCAGTGCGTCGGGGCGTTCCACTGAGTAGCCGTATTCGAAGGCGGCGATGGCGTATTCGGAAAGGGCCGAGTCATAGATGAAGACCTTTGCCTGGTGTTCGGAGAGGAACCAAAGCGGCGTCCATTCCGCGCCGCTCACTTTGTCGTGGAAGGTCACATGGCGGTGGGCAAAGGTGCCACGCCGTGAGTCCTGGCCCGTCAACCGGACCGGGATGTCTTCGAGCAGGAGCGAGCCGAAGGCCAGCATTTCCGCCATGCCCCAGTCAATCCCGCCTTCTTTGGCCATCTTGGCCCGCTTTTCCAGCAGCGTTCGCAGTTTGGGATGGACGGTGAAACCGGCTGGCGGCGTCACAAAGACTTGACCGACCCGCTCGATCACGGCCGGGCTGATCGACGTCTTCCAGCCCATCAGCACGCCCGCGTCCTCGCGCTGGGAGGCGGGCAGTTCCAGCCCGTGGGAGGTTTCCGGCTGCGGTCCACCGCCGCTGTTTCCGCCGCCGATGCCGTCCCCAGCACCGTCCCCAGCACCGCCGCCCGCTCCGTCGCCCGTCGCCTTCGCCTCAGCTTGGGCTTTGATGTCTTGGCGGGTTTCAGTGAAGGCCCGCTCAAGCTCTGATTGGAAGTGTTTGAGGGATTCCTCGGCGTCTTGAAGGGTCAGGTCGCCCCGCGAGATCAGTTCCTCGGTGTAGAGCTTGCGAA
>JAIRNM010000026.1 GCA_031258055.1 Bifidobacteriaceae bacterium | reverse complement strand
CCGGCTCGCGCCTGAGCATCATCCCCGGCATGGGCCACGAGCTCCCGCGCACCTGCTGGCCCTTGATCGCGCGCCTGCTGACCGACAATGGCCGCCGTGCGGCGGCTCGTGCCGACGGTGACTATGCGCCGTCGCCGCTCCCCGTCACCGGAGCCGACTTAGCTGAACCGGAAAACCGTGCCACGAGGGTGCTGGCCTCCCGACCGACGAGGGCGGCGGCCGCTGCCGGCGCCGGAACCGGGAGCCAAACATGAGCCCAAACGTAACTACAGAACAGGGCATTTTGGCCGGGACGCTCGAGGATGGCCTCGCGGTCTTTAGAGGTGTGCCGTTCGCGGCACCGCCTTTCGGTCCTCGCCGATTCAGTCCGCCCGTAGCCCCCAAACCGTGGGACGGCATCCGGCCGGCGGTCGAGGCGGGAGACGCGCCGCCCCAACCAATCAGCGACGACCCGATCGACCGTCACTACTTCGGCCCGGGCCGCCAGGGCGAGGACTGCTTGAATTTGGAGATTTGGTCACCCGACCTTGGGGCGGTGAACCTGCCTGTGATGGTCTGGATCCACGGCGGTGGCTTCATGACGGGCGCCGGGTCCGCCCCCGGCTACTCCGGCCGGACCTTCGCGCGAGACGGAGTAGTACACGTCGGTATCAATTACCGCTTGGGCGTGGAGGGGTTTACCTACTTGGGCGATGGGACCGACAACCTGGGCTTGCTGGACCAGGTCGCGGCGCTCGAATGGGTCGCGCGGAACATCGCCGCTTTTGGCGGCGACCCGCACAACGTCACGATTTACGGCCAGTCCGGCGGAGCGGTCGCGGTCATGTCACTGCTCGCCATGCCCGCCGCGAACGGCCTGTACGCCAAGGCGATCGCCCAGAGCGGCTCTCCCATGGCCAGCGTTGACACGGACGATGCCGCCGAGGTCACGCGCCGCTTGGCCGCCAAGCTGGGCATCGCGCCGACGCGCGCGGCTTTCGCCTCGGTGCCCACCAAGCGAACGGTGGCCGAAACCATGCCGCTAGCAATTGACTTCGCCAGCAAACCGTGGCGCTACGGAGCGCAGTCGCTCAACATTTCGCCATTTCGTGCCGTCCACGGCACGCCATCTCTACCCGCGGCGCCGCTCGTAGCAGCCGCCAGCCCAGCTCACGACCAACCGGCGATCCCGTTGCTGACGGGGACCACACGCAATGAGGCGACCTTCTTTTTGCGTGGCCTGGGCACGCTCGAGAAAATCAATCCGCTAGCGGCGCGCCTGCTGGAGCACTACATGGACGTTGACCGCCCAGTCCGCCGCGCTTATCGCACTGGGCCCAGGCATATCGTCAGCCGGGTCGGCCTAGTCGAAGCCGCCTGGACCGATTGGGGGTTGCGGCTGCCGACCATCCGGTTGGCAGAGACGCGAAGCGCGCCCAGCTATCTGTACGAGTTCTGGTGGGCATCGCCCAACTACCCGGCTGGATTAGGGGCGCTGCACACCGTCGAGATGCCGTTCGTGCGCGACGACCTTGCCGGCGTGACTGCCCTGGGCGCGCCGGGCTTGAAACTGGTCGGAGCTGACCCTCCCGCCGAACTGGCGACGGAGATGCACAGCCGATGGGTGCGCTTCGCGACCACCGGTGATCCCGGCTGGCCCGCTTATGACCGCGAGCGACGCGCCACCATGGTGTTTGACACTCCGAGTCGCGTTGTGGAGGACCCCGCGTCACCGGAGCGGCAAGCCTGGGAAGGACGCCGCTGAGACCCTTTCAGCTATAGGGACCCCTTGAGGGCCATCAGGCTGATTAGCGGCGAAGGGTCTCCCAGGGTGATCCAAGAGAGAAACTCGGCTCATTCGTCAGAGTTGCAGCGACCTAGTGAGCTAGGGTGGCCTGGTGTTCAGTGGGACGCTGCAGGATCTGACAGACGAATTGGCATCGCTGCCAGGAGTGGGACCGAAGGGCGCCAGCCGAATCGCTTTCCATGTTCTGAACGCACCGGCGGAAGAGGTCGAACGGCTGATCAGCGCCCTTGGCGCGGTCAAAGAAAAGGTCCGCCTGTGCGAACGCTGCTTCAACGTGGCCGAACAACCGCTCTGTGCGATCTGCCAGGATCAGCGGCGCGACCAATCCGTGATTTGCGTAGTCGAAGAGCCAAAGGACGTACTGGCAGTCGAGCGGACCCGCGAATACCGGGGCCTCTACCACGTCCTGGGTGGGGCGATCAGCCCGATACGCGGCATCGGACCGGATGACCTCCATATCCGCGAACTGCTGATACGGCTCGGCGCTGAGCCGATCACCGAAGTGATCTTGGCCACCGACCCCAACATTGAAGGCGAAGCCACCGCCACCTACTTAGCGCGCGCCTTGCACACACTCGAAGTGCCGGTCACGCGCCTCGCCTCGGGTTTGCCGGTGGGCGGCGACCTTGAATACGCCGACGAGGTAACGCTCTCTCGAGCCCTTGAGGGCCGCCGCAGCCTGTAACTCGCCAAGCGGAAGCATCAGGTCCCTTCTTGAAGGGCGGTAGCGGGTTCGAGGCGAGCAGCGCGGATTGCCGGGAACAGCCCCGCAACGGTTCCGACCAGGCATCCAGCCAACGCAGCGGCCCCAACCAGACGCAGGTCAAGGACCGGAGTCCATTCGCGAGCGGCGGCCAGAGCGACGGTAGCGAGGATGCCGGCGGCCGCTCCAGTCAGCCCACCCAGTAGCCCAACTATTGCTGATTCAGTGATGAACTGGGCGGCAATAGTCGGTCGGGTGGCACCCAGCGCCCGGCGTAGCCCGATCTCGCCGCGCCGTTCCATTACAGACATTGATGTCACCACCGCGATCGTGACCGCACCGATCACCAGCGCCACCAAACCCAAGATCAAGAACACAGAGTTGACGTCGGCTGTGACTTGTTGACGGGTTTTGGACGGCGGCAAAGGCATTGACACATCGAACCCGGAGGGGTCGTTCGGGGACAGCGCGGCAGCAATAGCGTCGCCAACCATTGGGCCGGCACCCATCTTGACTTTGACTTGCAGTTCAGCGGGGGCTTCCAAGCCGAACATGGCGCGCGCGGTCGACTGGGGGAGGACCACGGAGCCGACTAACTGGAGGGTTCGTTCGGCCCGCTCCAAAATGCCAATCACGGTATAGGAACGGCCGCTTATAAACACAGACGGCTGGTTATCCACCCTGGTCACCCCCAGCAACGCGGCCGCGTCAGAGCCTAGCACCGCCACCGGTTGGGCGTTCAACTCATGGAACCAAGTCAGCCAACTCCCCTCGCTTAGCACCCCCGACACGGCATTGAGGAGGCCCGGCGTGGCGGCTAGCACCGACGGAACCCTGATCGCGGGCGCCATCGGGTCGTAGACCGGCGCGGCTGTGATGACCGGGTTGCCCAGATCAAGTTCACTCACCAACCCGGCCGCTTCGACTCCGTTCAGTCTGGCGGCAGATTGGTCCCCATCCCAGGGCAGCACCGCCGCTGGGGACGCGCTAGCAGACTCGGTGTCCAATTCGGCTGGTTTGACGACTCCGTGGACGGCATCGACCGTGTTGAATGTGGCCTCCAACTGCCGGGCACCAGTCTGCGCGAACCCGACCGTCGCCACCAAAGCCCCGATCCCCAACACCACCGTCAACGCCGTCAACGCCAACCGGCCCGGGCGGCCCGCCAACCCCCGCACCGCCTCACCGAACAAGTCCCGTAGCCCGAACCGGTCACCCCGCACCGTCCGATCCGCCGCCCGTTTTTCAGGCCGTCGATGCCG
>JAIRNM010000010.1 GCA_031258055.1 Bifidobacteriaceae bacterium | reverse complement strand
GATCTCGCTGTGTTTTGCTTTTCGCTGGCTTCTGGATTCGCCCTCACCTTTGGCGCTGTGGCCTCTTCACCGCCGCCCAATTTCCTCACTGCCGTGCCACTCCTACTGCTGGCCATCATCGCGCTGGCACGGCGCGCTAAAGTCAGCTTGGACCGACTCTTCGATGGGGCCGCGCTGTTCGTCCTGGCCGGCTTTATGGCCATCCCGGTGTTTGGCGCCGCCGCGTCGCCGCTGGCCGTGGCTGGGCTGGCCGTCGAGGTTCCAGTGGCCAATGTGTTGATTAACACCGGGGCGGACTTCTTCATGGTCACGTTCTTCGTAGTGCTGGCCTCACTGGCGTCACGAAACCAACTCGGGGCGGTTGTGGTGATCGCCTCTGGCCAGGCCGCGGTGACCGTTGGCACGCTAGCGGGGGCAATGCTCGGCAACTTCACCAACAGCATTGCCCCCGACCGCGCTTTCCGACCCCTGATCTTGGCGGTGCTGCTGGCCTTGGCCTTTGTCGCCTTTCTGCTCCTGGGATTGCGGGGCTTCAGCTTTGAGCGAACCATCAACCAACTCAAGCCAGCCGCCAAGCCGGTCGTCAGCGCCGCCCCGCCCAAGCTGGAGCCAGCCTGCGAGGCGGTTTCAGAGCACTATGGCCTGACACCGCGGGAGAGGGAAGTGTTGGCGCTCTTGGCTCGTGGCCGCAACGCCAGTAGCATCCAGGACTTGTTGACCATCTCGCGCAACACCGTCAAGACCCATATCAAGAATGTCTACGCCAAGCTCGAGGTTCATTCCCAACAGGAGTTGATCGACCTGGTTGAGCAGGGGGACAGCCCCCCGTAGAGACGCCACAGGGCCACCGCACAAGTCTGGTGCGGTCGCTCGGCGCGGTTGGGTTCAAGCTGAGCAGATCGCGCATCCGGAACGACTTTACCCGCCGAACTGAGCCGAAGCGCGGGCCCCAGCCGGTTCAGCGGCCTGGGACTACAAGCCGAAGACGAATCGTCCCCAGAAGAACATGGTGATTGACACCATGATGACGGCGGCGATGGCTATGAGCACACCAGACCGGTTCATGTCCCCGATCTTGATCATGCCGGACGAATAGGCGACGGCGTTGGGCGGCGTCCCGGCCGGCATCATGAAAGCACAGGAGGCGGCCAAGGCAACCGGCAACGCCAACATGATCTCCGAATAGCCCAGCGCCACCGCTACCGAACCGAAGATCGGGATCAGCGTAGCCGCCGCCGCAGTGTTCGACATGAACTCAGTGATGATCCAGGTCAGGGCACAGCAAGCGAGGATCAACCAGAACAACGGCAGGTGCGACAAGCCCTCAGCGCGTTCGCCGATCCAAACGGCTAGACCGGAGGCACCGACTTGGGCGGCGATCGACAACCCGCCGCCGAACAAGTAAAGGATCCCCCAAGGCAGCCCTCTCAGGTCACTCCAGTTCATTAGCCCGTGGCCGGGGCGGCGGAAAGAGATCGGCGTCAGGAACAACGCAAAGATCACCAACACGGCGATCAACTCATCCGAGATACCCGAGTTCTTCCAGTCCAGCAAGCCTTCGATGAAGCCGTGCAGCATCCAGGCCAGGGCACAAGCCAGGAAAATGACGCCGACACGTAATTCCGGTCCCTCAAAACGTCCCAGTTTGGCCAATTCGGCGCGCAGGATTTCCTTATGACCGGGAATGGCGGCATTCGATTCCGGTGGACTGGCGACGAACGCGAGCAGCACCCAGCCGATCACCAAGAAGACCGCCCACAACGGCATACCGAGTTTCATCCACTCGAAGAAGGTGATCGTGATGCCCTGGTCCGAGAGATAGCCCAAGGCGATGGCGTTGGGCGGCGAAGCGATCGGCGTGCCGAATGAGCCGATCGAAGCGCCGTAGGCGATCGACAGGACCATCGCCACCTGGAACTTCTTGTCTTTGCGCTTGGTGACTGATTCAACCAGTTTCAAGACCGATGTCGCGATTGGCAGCATCATCACGGCGGTCGCGGTGTTGGAGACCCACAAGGAGACGAACGACGTCGCCAACATGAAGCCGAAGATAATAGCTCGCGGCTTGGAGCCCACCAGGAGCACAACCCAGATCGCGACACGCCGGTGCAGGTTCCATCGCTCCATGGCCATCGCCAGAACGAACCCACCAAGGAAAAGGAAGATAATTTTGTTGGCATAGGGCGCGGCAGCCCCATCAATAGTGGTCACTTGCAAAAGCGGAAAAGCGACTAGCGGAATCAGCGCCGTCACATAGAGCGGCAACACTTCCGTCATCCACCAAATCCCCATCAAGCACAGCACCCCCGCGACCGCCGCAGCCGAACGATCGCCCGCCGGCCCCACGTCGCCGGTTGTCGCAACGTTCGGCATCCAGAAGTAACAGACCAGGAAAAGGGTCGGCCCCAGCACTATTCCCAGTCGCCGTCTCGTGATGAGCCGGTGGTGGAACTCTGGAAGTATATTGACGTGACGCGTTTTAGCCGTCGCCGTGCCTGATGTCATACGGGGCTCCTCAATCGTTGAGTTCGTCTCAATCGGGCCAGCTACCCACTGAGGGCCGACCGCTGGCGCCACTTAGGCAGTCTAGGAGCGGATTTACCGGGGCCCAGGGACTGAGGGCCAAATCACGGCATATGGACAGCCTCCCGGTCCGGGAGGACGGCATCGGCCAATGTTCCAGTAATAGGGCATCTGTCCCCATTAGTGGCACGCTTCGGCAACGGGGCCTGTCAGCGCTAGTGCCGCGGCTATTCGGCGGCGAGAATTACCTCTAGGGCGCGGTCGAGGTAGGCGTCGACTGGCCCCATGGCGTAGCCGCGCTTGCCACGCACCGGCGTGAAGACAGCATGGCGGACATCGGCCGAGGACAACGGCGCGCCGTTGTTGAAGTAATCCGCCAGGCGATGCAGCAGGTCGTCGACCTGGTTGCGGTCATAGGCCGGCTTGCCGCGCTCAGCGGGCGCGAATTTCTGGCCATCGGGTCGACCGAGGCGGTCGTACAAGGTGGTGGCGCGGTCCACGATCTTGTCGAGCCAGGCCTGCTGAGAGTGCTGGGCGATGAATTCCGCCCGCTCTTTGCGGGTGAAAGCGTTATCCAGCCGGTCCAACGCACCGTCCACCTGCGGCTCGTCGTATCCCCCCCTGACCTGCGAGAACGCTGCGACGCGGACGGTTTCTGGTCCCATTCGCTCGGCCGAGCGGCCTTCGTAGACGGCCTGCGCCCGGGCGAAGAAATCGTCCACCTCATGAGTGTCGTAGCCACGGCCACTCTTGGCCCGGCGGAATAGGTCTCCTGCCATCGGTTCCTAACCTTCCTGCTCCCTAACGTTCTATCACGCCTTGTATCCACGTCACCGCAGCTAAAGGCCACTCCCCACCTGCGTCAACACGCCCATCGACAGCCCTTGCCGGTCGCGTTTCGGCTGGCCAAAGCGTCACCGCGACCCTCGTCAAGGCGGGCCGCGACGGGTGTTCTGCGGCGCCCTAGCGGCCAATTGACCGCAGGCGCCGTCAATGTCCCGCCCTCTAGTGTCCCGCAAAGTCACCGTCAGGCCCGCACTTTCGAGCACGCGTCGGAATTCTTCTTGGGCTTTCGGACGGCTAGCCGTCCAGCTTGATCCCCGCACGGGGTTCAAGGGAATCAGGTTAACATGCGCCCAGCCGCTACCGTGCCGACCTAATCGTTTCGCCAGTAGTGATGCCCGCCAGGGCTGGTCATTGATGTCGCGCATGAGGGCGTATTCAATCGAAACCCGCCTGCCGGTGGAAAGGAAATAGCGATGAGCCGCTTCCAGGGTCGGCGCCACGCCGAAGCGCCGATTCACCGGCACCAACCGGTCGCGCGCTTGATCATCCGGCGCGTGCAATGACACAGCCAGCCGCAGCGGCAGCCCCTCGCCCGCTAACCGGTCGATCCCGCCAATCAGACCACAAGTTGAAATCGTCAAGCCTCGCGCCGACATGCCGAACCCGCTCGGGAGCGGACTGGTGATGGCCTTGACCGCTGTCATGACGGCCCGGTAGTTCGCCATCGGCTCGCCCATGCCCATGAACACGACGTTCGACAAGCGCTTCGGCACGCCGGGGCCAAGAACTCCGTCGGCGGCAGCGAGCGCGGCCAAACGGACCTGTTCAACCATTTCCGCCGCCGACAGGTTTCGCTTTAAGCCGAGCTTGCCGGTGGCGCAGAACGGGCACCCCATTTGGCAACCGGCTTGGCTCGACAGGCACAGCGTGACCCGCCCGGGGTAGCCCATCAGCACCGACTCGACCGGCA
>JAIRNM010000413.1 GCA_031258055.1 Bifidobacteriaceae bacterium | reverse complement strand
CTAAAAGTTGGTCGGCAAACTCAGAAACTGGCTTCTTCTTCGCTGAACTCAGGCCTGATGCCCAGTGAAACCGGGTCGAAGTCGAGCGGCGAATCCTTCAACGACAGGCCCAGCGAAGTCAGCTTCTCCTTGACCTCATTAATGGACTTGGTGCCAAAGTTGCGGATATCGAGCAGATCCGCTTCCGAGCGGGCCACTAGTTCGCCAACGGTGTGGATGCCTTCGCGCTTGAGGCAGTTGTAGGAGCGGATCGTGAGGTCAAGATCCTCGACTGGCAGAGCCAGATCGGCCGCCAGCGCCGCGTCCGTCGGCGAGGGCCCAATTTCCACGCCTTCGGCTTCAGGATTGAGCTCGCGCGCCAGCCCGAACAACTCGACCAGCGTCTTGCCGGCTGAAGCCATGGCGCTGGACGGGGTGATCGCCCGCTTTGTTTCGACATCAAGGATCAGCCGGTCGAAGTCGGTGTGCTGTTCGACCCGGGTCGCCTCAACTTTGTAGCCAACTTTGAGGACCGGCGAATAGATCGAGTCGATCGGGATGCGCCCGATCTCCGCCTCCGCCGACTTGTTCTGAACCGCCGAAACATAGCCGCGGCCACGCTCAACCGTCAGTTCGATTTCCAGCTTGCCTTTGGCGTTGAGGGTTGCTATATGCAGATCCGGGTTGTGGACCTCGACTCCGGCCGGGGGCGTGATGTCCGCCGCCGTCACCTCGCCTGGACCCTGTTTGCGCAGGTACATAACCACGGGGCTGTCATGCTCCGATGAGACGACCAGGTTCTTGAGGGAAAGGATGATCTCGGTGACATCTTCCTTCACGCCCAGAACGGTCGAGAACTCATGTAAGACGCCGTCAATCCGAATCGACGTAACGGCCGAACCGGGAATGGACGACAGCAGCGTCCGGCGCAGCGAGTTGCCCAGGGTATAGCCGAAGCCAGGCTCCAGCGGCTCAATCACGAAACGCGACCGGAAATCGGACACTATCTCTTCAGTCAAAGTGGGACGTTGTGCGATTAGCACGATTACTTCTTCCTTTTCTCGGGACCCCCGCTATTTGAGGTCCCGCTTCGGGTGGGACGGACGCGGCCTTGGTCTACCGCGCCCGTTTGGGACGGCATCGGCAACAGCAGGCTGTTACGGGCGATGCCGTCCAGTTAAGGCCAACTAGACCCGGCGGCGCTTCGGCGGCCGGGACCCGTTGTGGGCTTGCGGGGTCACGTCCGTGATCGAACCGACCTCCAGGCCCGCTGCTTGGAGCGAGCGGATGGCGGTTTCGCGGCCGGAGCCGGGACCCTTGACGAACACATCCACCTTTTTCACGCCGTGGTCTTGGGCCCGGCGGGCGGCTTGGTCGGCCGCCAACTGAGCGGCGAAAGGCGTCGACTTGCGCGAGCCCTTGAAACCGACCTGGCCGGACGAGGCCCAAGCCAAGACGGCGCCGGACTGGTCCGTGATGGACACGATTGTGTTGTTGAAAGTGGACTTGATGTGGGCGTGGCCGTGCGGGACGTTCTTCTTGTCCTTGCGCCGGACCTTACGCGCTCCTTGACGAGTCTTGGGGGGCATGATCTGCCTGAATCTCCTTTGTCTATCTCAGATGGATGGGCGGCGGCCCGCCGCGCTACTTCTTGCCGGCCTTCTTCTTACCGGCCACGGTGCGCTTGCGCCCCTTGCGGGTCCGCGCGTTGGTCTTTGTCCGCTGCCCGTGGACAGGCAGGCCCCGACGATGCCGGATGCCCTGGTAGGAGCCGATTTCGACTTTCCGGCGAATATCAGCCTGGATTTCGCGCCTGAGGTCACCCTCGACGCGGTAGTTCGCTTCGATGTAATCGCGCAAAGCGACCAGGTCCTGGTCAGTCAAGTCTTTGACTCTGGTATCCGGGTTGACCCCGGTGGCTTTGAGGGTTTCGTTGGCGCGGGTCCGCCCAACGCCGAAAATATAGGTGAGAGCGACTTCGACGCGCTTGTCGCGCGGCAAGTCAACACCAACTAGACGAGCCATGAGGCTTCACTCCTCTTTCAGAGCTAGTGGAGGTCTGGACCCGCCGCTTCTCCCCTGGCTCTACGATCCTTGGGAGCCCCGGCCTCCAACCGGGGGTCACCCTCGCCTCTTGCTTCCGGCTTAGGTGCGACGAGTCTTTGGTTATAGGTTGTGGGCTGCGTATGCGCCTAGCCCTGGCGCTGCTTGTGCCGCGGGTTCTCGCAGATAACCATCACGGTGCCGCGGCGCCGGATGACCTTGCACTTTTCGCAGATCTTCTTGACTGATGGCTTGACCTTCAAGTTCTTCAACTCCTACTTATAGCGGTAGACAATGCGGCCACGGTCCAAGTCATAGGGGCTGAGCTCCACCACCACCCGGTCTTCGGGGAGAATCCTGATGTAGTGCTGGCGCATCTTGCCCGATATGTGGGCCAGAACACGGTGCCCGTTGGTTAACTCGACCCGAAACATCGCGTTCGGGAGAGCCTCAACCACCGTGCCCTCTATCTCTATAACACCCTCCTTCTTAGCCATGTTCCTCCGCTGTTGTCCTAAACTGCCTAGTGATCGCGCGCGCCGAAAAGCCCGACCGGGCCAAGGCGCACAGGTCCAACGGAACAGTTTACGCTATCGAAGCAAGTGCCTAACGCCGTCTGGCTCTTCGTCTGTTCTTCGCTCCGCGAACCACGGTGGCGCTTTTGACAAAGTATGGTCAAGCCTGCCTAAGGTGTAAGTAAGCCCCGGTCCAAGATAACTCTAAAGATCGGTAGTGAGACTAGATGAAGACACAAGCGACCGCTGCGGCATCGGCGGCGCTGGACGACGTAGGCATGACCCCGTTCTTGAAGCGGGTAACCGTGTTCTCCTGCGGCGGCCCCTTCCTTGATGGCTACGTGCTGGCGTTGATCGGGGTGGCGTTGACGCAGATGAGCGGCCAACTCGAGTTGAGCGGGCGCTGGGTGGCGGCAATCGGGGCAGCTGCCCTGCTAGGCATCTTGGTGGGCGCGGTAGTCGGCGGCTGGATCACCGACAAAGTGGGGCGGCGGTTCATGTTCACGCTGGATATCGCCGCGATCGTGGCCTGCTCGGTCCTCTCCGCCCTGGTCGACAGCCCGCTCTGGATCACTGTCCTGCGGTTCGCCCTGGGCTTCTTCGTCGGTGCCGACTACCCGATCGCGACTTCCCTAATCGCCGAGTTCACGCCCAAGCGCTACCGGGCTGTGTCAATGGGTTCAGTCTCCGCCGCCTGGTATGTCGGTGCGACCACCGCCGCCCTAGTCGGATTCGGGCTGTTTAGTGTGGCCGAAGGTTGGCGCTGGATGTTGGCATCAGCGGCTCTACCAGGCGTGGCTCTGCTGATTGGGCGCTGGGGCATACCCGAATCACCGCGCTGGTTGGCCCGCCATGGGCGCCGGGCGGAGGCGGAATCGATTGTCCGCGGACTGTTCGGCACCGACGTGGTTCTAGAAGCGGAACCGGAGCATCAACAACTGACCTGGCCGGGACTGTTCAGCCAGGGCTACTGCCGCCGTGTCGTCTTCGTCGCCATCATGATTTCCTGCCAGGTGGTGCCGATGTTCGCCATCTACACCTTCGGCCCAGCCATTATGGAGGCTTTCGGGCTGGCCAGCGGCCATCAATCGATCCTCGGCGAGACGGTCATCTCGGCTCTGTTCTTGATCGGCACGGTTCCGGCCATGTTCTGGCTGGGCCGGTTCGGCCGTCGCCCTGTCTTGATCGGGTCCCTGGCCGTGATGACCGCGGCTTTGGCTGTTCTGGCCTTGTTTTCCGGCGCACCGGTGGGCGTCATCATCGTCGCTTTCGGGCTCTATGCCTTCTTCGCGGGCGGTCCAGGCATCCTTCAGTGGCTATATCCCAATGAGTTGTTCCCAACCGCCGTGCGGGCGTCCGCCGTTGGCTTGGCCCTCGGGGTTTCGCGCATAGCCACGATTGTCTCGACCTACATCCTGCCCTTGGCTCTGGGCCGGTTCGGGATTGGCCCGGTGATGGGGGCAATGGCCCTGTTGACCGCCGTCGGCTTGGCCGCCTCAGCCCGCCTAGCACCAGAAACCAACGGCCGATCACTAGTCGACGCCGCCTCCCTGGGAGTCCGTTAGCCTGACTGACCCTATTTATGACGCCTGTCTTGACGTTTCTCTCTTATAGTTCCCGGTGGTGGCCTCTTCGGCCCGCTCCCGCCGCCT
>JAIRNM010000381.1 GCA_031258055.1 Bifidobacteriaceae bacterium | reverse complement strand
TCCCCCACGGGGTTGTTGGATCGTTCAGGACGGGGAAGGGCACGTACTCCAGGTTGAAATACACCGACCCGATTTGACCGATGTCCCAGCCAAATCCAGTTTCCCGACCCTTGAACACGCGGTCCTGGCCTACTGGGGCAAGGACCGGACCTTCCAAGCCTCGATTGATGAGCGGGACGCCACGGCTGAATTCGTCTTCTACGACGGTCCTCCGTTCGCTAACGGATTGCCTCATTACGGGCACCTTTTGACGGGCTATGTCAAAGATGTCGTGCCGCGATACCAAACTATGCGGGGGCGGCGGGTGGAACGCCGCTTCGGCTGGGACTGTCACGGATTGCCGGCTGAGATCGAAGCCGAACGCGAACTGGGCATTGAGAACAAATCCGAGATCGACGCCATGGGCGTGGCCGAATTCAACGCCGCTTGCCGCGCCTCGGTCCTGCGCTACACCGACCAATGGGAAGACTACGTTTCGCGCCAAGCCCGCTGGGTGGACTTCGCCAACGACTACAAGACCCTCGACCTTGACTATATGGAATCGGTCATGTGGGCCTTCAAGACCCTATGGGACAAAGGCCTGATCTACGAGGGACACCAAGTCCTGTGGTACTGCTTCCGCTGCGGCACCCCGCTCAGCGCCAGCGAGACCCGCATGGATGAGGTCTACCGCCAGCGCCAGGACACGGCCGTCACCGTCGGTTTCGAGTTATACGCCGATGACGTTCCCGATGCCGCCGGGTCGTCCTCGTCTTCCGGCGGCTCTGGCAGCGACCGGGCGGCCCGACAGGCCGTTCACTCACGGCTGTCCGGTGCCGTCGCCTTGGCTTGGACCACGACGCCTTGGACGCTCCCCTCCAACTTAGCCCTAGCGGTCAACCCAGAGGTTGACTATGTGCTCGTAGCCCCGGAAACTATGCCGGGTGAGCGGATTCTGCTAGCGGAAGCGCGGCTCGGCGCCTACGCCCGCGAGTTAGGCCAAACACCAGATGTGATTGGGCGCTTCCGGGGCTCGGAGTTGGTTGGACTGCGTTACCGCCCGCTCTTCGACTTCTTCGCCGACCGCGCGGCACTCGGCGCTTTCCAGGTTCTCGCGGCCGACTACGTGACGACAGAAGACGGCACCGGCCTGGTTCACATCGCACCCGCCTACGGCGAGGAAGACAAGGTTGTGACCGATTCGGCTGGCATTGAGTTGGTCAATCCGGTCGATTCAGCTGGACGCTTCACCGCGCCGGTGACACCATGGCAGGGTTTGGGCGTGTTCGAGGCGAACAAGCCGATTGTCCAAGCGCTGAAAGAATCGCGGCAATTGCTGCGCCAAGAAAGCTACGAGCATCCTTATCCGCATTGCTGGCGTTGCGACACTCCCTTGATTCAATACGCCGTCAGTTCCTGGTTTGTCTCGGTAACCAAATTCCGCGACCGGATGGTTGAGCTGAACCAGCAGATCGTCTGGTCGCCGGAACATGTCCGCGACGGCCAATTCGGAAAATGGCTCGAAGGTGCCCGCGACTGGTCGATCTCCCGCAACCGCTACTGGGGTTCGCCCATACCAGTTTGGGTTTCGGACGACCCGGCCTACCCCAGGATTGACGTTTACGGCTCGCTCGACCAGTTGGAGCTAGATTTTGGTGTCCGGCCAGATGATTTGCACCGCCCGGCGGTGGACGAACTGACCCGGCCCAATCCGGACGATCCGACCGGTAAATCAACTATGAAGCGCGTGCCGGAAGTGCTCGACTGCTGGTTCGAATCCGGCTCCATGCCCTTCGCCCAAGTGCATTATCCCTTCGAGAACCGCGAATGGTTCGAGTCGCACTATCCCGGTGACTTCATCGTCGAGTACATCGGCCAAACTCGCGGCTGGTTCTACACCTTGCACGTTTTGGCGACGGCGCTGTTCGATAAGCCGAGCTTTCGGACTTGCTTGACACACGGCATAGTCCTGGGCGATGACGGTCTGAAAATGTCCAAGTCGAAGGGCAATTTCCCGGACGTGCGAATGGTGTTCGAACGCGACGGTGCCGACGCGATGCGTTGGTTCTTGATGTCGAGCGCGGTCCTGCGCGGCGGCAATCTGGTTGTGACCGATGACGCGATCCGCGACGCGGTTCGGCAAGTGCTGCTGCCAATCTGGAACACCTGGTCGTTCTTTGGGCTCTACGCGAATTCGGCGAATGGCGGGGCTGGCTTCAAGGCGCGCCGGGTGACAGCGGCGGATCAACCGGCCCTGGCGGAACTGGACCGCTATATCTTGGCCCGGACGCGCTCGCTGGTCCAGACCATGACCGCCCAGCTAGACCAGTACCTCATCCCCGAAGCCTGCGAATCGGTCCGGGAATTCCTCGACGCGCTGAACAACTGGTACGTCCGCGAGTCGCGTGACCGCTTCTGGGCAGAGGACGCTAATGCCTTCAACGTCCTGTGGACTGTCCTAGAGACCCTGATGCGGTTGACCGCTCCGCTGTTGCCGCTGGTCAGCGAGGAAATTTGGCGTGGTCTGACGAA
>JAIRNM010000403.1 GCA_031258055.1 Bifidobacteriaceae bacterium | reverse complement strand
GGCATCTACTCGGTGAACATGGCGGCCTCCGGCCCGTCAACCACCGCCCTAGCGGCTGGCCTGGCAGCGTTCGCCCTGGCTGTCACAGTAGCGTTGGCCTCCTCGGTTCGCCGTGCCTCCGCCTACACCCTGGTCAGCGAGTAGCCAGACTACGCCATTCCGCGCAATGATCTTCAACGAGTACGCTGTTCCGCTCGACGGTTCTCATTGACTACGCCATTCCTCGCGACGATCTTCAACGAGTACGCCATTTGTTGGAGGGCTCGTTGCGTTGGCGCAGGTCACAGCTTCGACCCGACCGTGAACTGTGAAGAAACGGCGTACTCAATGAAACTGACCTCGATTAACGGCGTAGTGGATGAGTCCAACCATCCGGCCTTCGTCAACACCATCACCTTGGCGCCGGGCGAGCCGACATCGATCGCTCGGTTTGTTGTTACCGGCCTGTCTGAGGTCCGCGAGCCGAAGGACCGCAAAAGTAAGTGGTGAACCTGCTGCTTACGTCTCCAGCCTACCGGTCAGCGGGCGGTTGCGGAAATGGCCCAGCCCAAGTTCGCCAGACACGCCCAGCCCTTGCAACGCAAGTGCGCAATTTGAGTTCGGCTTGGGCTCTTGACAGGGACTTGGGGGAGGTGAAAACTGGTGCCGAAGGGTGTGTCCCACCCGGGGCGACTCCGTTCTTGAGAGGAGACCCGTCATGCGGCCCATAACATCCATCGCGGCGACGCGACCGTTGTCGAAATCTGCGGTCAGGGCGGTGGTCGCCGTGACTGCCCTGGCCTTGGCCGGAGCTTCCCTCTGCCTTGGCGCTTCCGAAGCGACTGCGGCGCCCGTTGAGGGCGCGGCGTGCGCTACCAAATCGAGCACACAGACTCTGGCGGCCGTCGCCGAAGGGATTAACGCAACTAGTTGTCAGGCCGTAGGAGACTACGTTGAGATCGATAGCTCCGGCGGCTTTTACATCCCGAAAGCGGGCGAGGGCACTGCGGTCACCGCCACCATGGCGGACGGTTCGGCAGTCGCCATTGAAGTTTTTACGTCCACGGCGGGCGACGTCTCCCTGTCGGTGTCCGGCCCCAGTGATTCGGCGGTGGTGAAGAAGGCCGGGGCGGCCCGCGACGCCGCCAGAAAAAAGGGTCAGCGCTGGCAGGGTGGCTCGGAGCGGCCGATCAACGTCAATAGCGGAGCCCAGAAGTCGTCCGCCTCGACAGGTCAGAGCGTGGCAGCCGCCGTGACGCGCTGCAGCAGTTCGACCTACTCCACGCTGAAAGGCAAATGGCACCACAATCCTTACCTCATAGTCAACACCAGCGAGGGGCTCCCCTCAGGAGTCAAGGGGTCCGCCTTCTTGCAGATCGCGAGGGACTCCATGAACACATGGGTTAATGTGACCGACGCTTGCAGCGTCGCCGACAGCATGACGCGAACCGCCACGATCTATGAGAACAACTACTCGAACAGCAACATCAATGGCGCGAACAACGCGTGCGCATCTAGCAGCGACGGGTTCCATGTGGTCGACTTCGGTAACCTCACTGGTGGGACGGTCGGCCTGGCATGCTCGCGGTATGTTTGGGTGCTCGGATGGCGAACGAACGAGGTGGATGTCCGCCTGGACAACTCGTCGCGCAGTTGGGTGACTTCCACGTCGGGATGCACGGGCTCGAAGTATGACGTTCGCAGCGTCTTGACCCACGAATTGGGGCACTTCTGGGGCTTGGCTGACCAGTATGCCTCATCCACCAGCCAACTAACAATGTACGGCTACTCTTCTACGTGCAGTACAACGCAGCGAACCCTGGGCAAGGGCGACGCGCTCGGAATCAATGCGCTTTACTGAAGGGAGTGTGGGAAGATGCGGGTTGGCTTGCAGGTTGGGTGGCTGGCGGTCGCGCCGGTTTTGCTGGCCTTGGGCCTAGCGGGTTGCTCGTCGTCATCGACGGCCGGACAGTATGCGGCCTCTGAGATCGAGGTTTCCGAGGAACAGGTGAGCCCTGGGCAAACGGTCACGCTCTCCGGTTGGGCGTTCACCACCAAGTGCGAGGATGACTGTCCGCGGGACAGTGGCGCGGTGTGGTCGGAGGATGGTGGTTGGGTGGGGGAGCCGCTGCGGGATCTGGCGATTGAGTGGCGCGAAGGCGACCAGGTCGTCAGCCTCGGCTCGGTGGACGCCACGGGGGAGGAAGGCACTTTCGAGGTCGAGGTAACGGTGCCGGCGGATGCCGTTCTCGGCGCTGCCACCATTTTTGTGGGCGGTGAGCAGTTGGATCGGGACGCCGCCGAGGTCGAAGTGACTGTGTCTGAGTAGGCGCCCGCGCGACTGGCCGGGCTCGGATCAGCCCGGCCGAACGTTGTGCTCGACGGCCCGGCTTTATTCTCCACGCGCACAGGACTGGAGGATCGCCTAGCCGAGGTTAAGGAGTTGCTCGAGTTGATGGCTCCGGACGCCTACACTTTTGTCGCCTTCCACTCCGCTCTCGGGTCGGTGATCAAGGCTGGCCCGATACGAGGGTTGACCAGCGCGACCGGTCTTAGCTAACCGCTCACATCCCGGCTGTGGCGAGGGTTAGTCCGTCAACCTGCGGCGGGGCGGGGTCAGGCGTTTGTCGTGCGCCGGTTAGACCATGGTTTGGGCGCGACGGCGGGCGGCGGCGGTCATGAGCGCGCCGGCCAAGACCAGCAAACCAGCGCCGACCGCTAGTCCACTGGACGCATTGCCAGTGATTGGGAGTATCGGTGTGGCGGAACCAGACGGCTGCGGCGAACCGGGGGTTGGTGAACTGGCGGACGGTGAGGGCCCCGGCCCAGTGGCGCAAAGAGCCATGGTTTCGGTTTCCTCCGAATACCCCGGGTTGCCTTCCAAGTAGACAATTACGTTGGCGCCGATGACAGCCTCTGGCAGACAAATGAGCTGGTTGTCGCCCAAGTGGAGCCACTCGAGGTTGGTGAGGTTGCTGCCGCTGTCAGGCAAGGACGTAAACCGGTTGCCGCCCAAC
>JAIRNM010000175.1 GCA_031258055.1 Bifidobacteriaceae bacterium | reverse complement strand
GGCCCACTAGGCCGCGCTCGGCGTGCCGAGTTCGCACCAACGCCTCGGCGAAGGCTTGGTCATTGATTAGCCCGACTTCTTCAAAACGATCCAAGACTTTGGCCGCCAGTCCCGGCGGAACCTCCCTCTTGGCCATCAGTTCCGCCAACTGAGCCCGTGTGCGCGGAGCCCGGTCCAACGCCTTGAGCGCCAGTTCGCGCGCGAATTCCTCCCGCCCGTCTACTCTCATTTCGCTTTGGCGCCAGCCCGGCCAGAGCGCCCTGGGACCGTAACCGAAACGGGATCAGATGACACCCCGCCGACCTCAGGGAAATCCGCTTCACCGGCAGGATTTGGCACCGGACCTTCAGCTGCTCCCGGCACAATCCCCAGGGCGCCGAGGATCTTCTGCTCGATCTCATTCGCCAACTCGGGGTTGTCTTTGAGGAACGAGCGCGCGTTCTCCTTGCCCTGGCCGAGTTGGTCAGACTCGTAGGTGTACCAGGCTCCCGACTTACGGATCAGGCCGTGCTCCACGCCTAGGTCGATCAAGCTGCCCTCGCGGGAGATGCCATGGCCGTAGAGAATGTCGAATTCGGCCTGTTTGAACGGAGCGGCGACCTTGTTCTTGACGACCTTGACCCGGGTCCGGTTCCCCACCGGCTCAGTTCCCTCTTTGAGGGTTTCGATTCGACGGACGTCCAAGCGCACCGAAGCGTAGAACTTCAAGGCTTTGCCGCCGGTGGTGGTCTCCGGCGAACCGAAAAACACGCCGACCTTTTCCCTTAGCTGGTTGATGAACACGGCCGTGGTCCCGGAGACTGCCAGGGCGCCGGTCATCTTGCGCATGGCCTGCGACATCAAGCGGGCCTGGAGACCAACATGGCTGTCCCCCATCTCGCCTTCGATCTCCGCTCGGGGGACCAAAGCGGCCACCGAGTCGATCACCACGATGTCAAGGGCCCCGGACCGGACCAGCATGTCGGCGATTTCAAGCGCCTGTTCACCCGTGTCCGGTTGAGAGACAAGCAAGTCGTCGGTGTTGACGCCGAGTTTGCGGGCGTATTCCGGGTCCAGCGCGTGCTCCGCGTCGATGAAGGCGGCTATCCCCCCGCCCTTCTGGGCATTAGCGACCGCGTGCAGCGCCACGGTGGTCTTGCCGGAGGACTCCGGCCCATAGATCTCAACGATGCGCCCTCGCGGCAAGCCGCCTATCCCAAGCGCCACGTCAAGAGCGATCGAACCAGTCGGTATAACCTCGACCGGTGCGTGTGATTCGTCGCCTAAACGCATGATTGAACCTTTGCCATATTGGCGGTCGATCTGCGCCAGCGCGCTGGCCAATGCCTTGGCCCTGTCTTCTTTTGCCATACCCGTGCCCTTCACCTTTTTGCCTGAGAATCGAACGAACGCTATCCAGGCTAGAACTGACCTCTGACACTGTTAGGTCAGAAACGCTGAGCCTGTGGACAACTTTTTGTTCAATCTCAAGTATAGCGAACGCTTGTTCGAGACAGGGCACGGGTCGAAAAGGCGGCGCGAGCCGCCTTTTCGCAGTCAGGCGGCCGCTTCGGCTCAAACGCCGCACATATTGTTACGGTTCGGCTCTTTTTCAAGCCAGGCCAGCAAAGCTTCAAGATGGGCCAACTGCCTGTTCACATCGGCTTGATCAAGCGACGGGCGACCGACGCCGGAAACCACGCTCACGTCGTCTTTCGCCGGTGCGCTGGTTGACGCTTGCGGCCACTCACGAGTGGCGGCGAGTTGGCCGTTGAAATTCGAGTTCGGGACCATAGCTGGGGTTCTTGGCTCAGCCTGAGTCAACACAATTCCTCCTAGTTTCGCTTGTGGCTAACACCACTTCCAACTCGATTAGCGGCGCCAGTATTCCCAATCCGCCGCAGTCTTATTGGACCAAACACGATCGCCTTGAAGATTCCATTGGCTAGCCGCCAGCGCTTGCGCCTGCGTCGCCCATGCGACCAAGTAGGCGGTCGGCCACCCCACCAGGTAAGATGCTTTAGCCTTTGGCTCCATCAGAGCGAAGGCACGCGGGCGTAGCTCAATGGTAGAGTCCTAGCCTTCCAAGCTAGCTACGCGGGTTCGATTCCCGTCGCCCGCTCAACTTCATTTATGCGTCTTGACCTGCGAATACGCCTTTGGTGCTAACCGCCCTCAGCATGCCCCCACCTTAGCCTCAATGTACCCGCGCTCTGGTGCCGCCCAGGCCCAACACCAATAGGCGGGCCGTGCTGAATCCGGCAGCCTCGGCGCCACAGCCGCCCAGGCGGTCCTCCCCTAAACGGCGCCCTCCCGACGTCGAATGCGACCCCGTCAACGACGGCATCGGCAACGCCCTTGCCGCTACTCCTGGCACTGACGACGGCGGTCTGGATCGCGGCCTAATTGGGAGGCTGGCGGGATTCGCCGTGATGGATATAGTCGAAGGCCGGGTCCTCGGTGTGGGACCGGTGCGGCCAGCCGAAATCCTTCGCCCGCCAGACGTAGACCACAACCACGGCAACAGTGATGAAGGCAGCGATGAAACCGACCGCGAGCGTCCAACGCGCGCCGAGCGCGTCGCCGACCCAGCCGAGCAGGGGCGAACCGATCGGCGTGCCACCCATGAAGATGGCCATATACAGTGCCATCACCCGGCCGCGCAACTCGGGCGGTGTCGCTAGTTGCACCGACGCGTTCGCGACGGTCATGACGGTCAAGGCGAACAGCCCAGTCGGCACCAGGCAGATGGCGTAAAACCAGATATTCGGCGCGAAGGTCAAACCAGCCACACAGACGCCAAACCCAGCCATCGCCGCCAGGATGGTGCGCATTCGCGGATGGGTACGTTTGGCGGCCATCAACCCAGCGGTGAGGGAACCGACCGCCATGATTGTGCCCAGGAAACCGAATTCCTCCGAGCCGACTTGGAACACTTCGGTGGCCATCAAAGCGTTAGTGATCTGAAAGTTCATGCCGAAGGTCCCCAACATGAAGACAGTGAACATCAGCAGCATGGTGCGCGGATTGTGCCGGACATAGGCCAAGCCGTCTCGGATCGGGTGATCCGCCCTGATCCGCTCGGCGCGGTGTAACTCGGACGGGTTCTGCAAGGCCAGCGCCCAAATCACGGGAATGAAACTGACCGCGTTGACCAACAGCGCCCAGCCGACACCCCACCACGCGACCATCAGACCCGCCACCGCCGGGCCAATCAACCGCGCCGCGTTGAACGATGTCGTATTCAGGCCCACAGCGTTCGGGATCAGCCGACGCGGCACGATCTCAGGGGCGTAAGCCTGACGGGCCGGACCGTCGAAGGCGGCTGCCACACCCGCCAAGAAGGACAGCAAGTACACATGCCACAGCGCAGCCACGCCGGTAAAGACAAGAACGGCCAGGGCCAGTCCGGTGACGAGCATCGACGCCTGGGTGACCTGCAACAGTCGACGTTTATCGAAGCGGTCCGCGGCCACCCCCGCCTGCCCCGCCAGCAGCGCGATCGGCAGGAATTGCAACGCCGTGGTCAGCCCCAACGCGCGCGCTGAATTGTCGGTCAGAATAGTCAGCACCAACCAGTCTTGGGCGATCCGCGCCATCCAAGTCCCGACGTTGGAGACAAATCCGCCGATGAAAAACAAGCGGTAATTGCGGATCGCCATCGACGCGAACAGCGGAACACTATCCGCACGATTCTTCGGGGGTCGAGCACGCACTAGCCATCAAGCCTACGCCCGCCTCTCTCGGGCCGCCTCCAAATTGTTTACAAATCGCTGGCCGACCCGCGGGAAGCCAAACCCGTCGCGACGTAGT
>JAIRNM010000156.1 GCA_031258055.1 Bifidobacteriaceae bacterium | reverse complement strand
ACCAAGTCCAAGCGGCGGCCGCTGACCTGGCCCGTTACATGGAAGAAGCGCGCTGGTACCAAGGTCTGGGGCCGGACGCGCCTAAGTCGATCGCCTACTTCTCGCCTGAGTTCGGTATCACGGCGGTGCTGCCGCAGTACTCCGGTGGTCTAGGCATTTTGGCTGGTGACCACCTGAAATCGGCCTCCGATCTGGGCGTGCCGATCATTGGGGTCGGCTTGTTCTACCAGGCCGGTTACTTCAAGCAATCCCTTACCCGCGACGGCTGGCAGTCTGAGACCTATCCGGTGTTGGACCCAGACGGCCTGCCGCTGTCGGTGCTGCGCGAAGCGGACGGCCAGCCGGTGGTCGTGTCCTTGCCGCTGCCCGATGGCCGCCAACTGGCCGCACACGTACTCAAAGCCCAGGTTGGACGGGTGCCGCTGCTCTTGCTGGACTCCAACATTCCCGCTAATGACGATGCCGCCCGCACCGTAACGGACCGCCTCTACGGTGGCGGCGGCGAACACCGGTTGCTCCAAGAACTGCTGCTCGGCATGGGCGGGGTCAAGGCGATCCGGGCCTATTGCCGCCTCACTGGCGCACCGGCGCCGGAAGTGTTCCACACCAATGAGGGCCACGCCGGTTTCCTCGGTATTGAGCGCATCAAGGAGTACGTGGGGGAGGGTCTGAGCTTCGAGGCGGGTCTGGAGGCGGCCCGCGGTTCGACTGTGTTCACCACCCACACGCCGGTGCCGGCCGGGATTGATCGTTTCGACGCGCCGTTGGTGGCGAAGTACTTCAGCGGCGACCTGGCCATCCCCGGCGTTAGCGTGGACCAGATTCTGGCTCTCGGGGCGGAAGACTACGAGGGCGGCAATCCGGCGGTCTTCAACATGGCGGTGATGGGGCTGCGCCTAGGCGGCCGGGCGAACGGGGTGTCGCTGCTGCACGGCAAGGTTTCCCGTTCGATGTTCGCTGGATTGTGGCCAGGTTTCGACCATTCGGAGATTCCGATCACTTCGGTCACCAACGGTGTCCATTCACCGACTTGGCTGGACCGCACCTACGGCCAGGTTGACACACTGCGGATCGGCGAAGGGCCGGACGCCCAGGGCTCAGAAGGCTGGGAGGACCCAGACTTGGTGTCTGACCAGCTCCTTTGGGATCTGCGCCGGGCTTCTCGCGCCCGCTTGGTGGATGACGCCCGGCGCCGTCTGCGCGCCTCTTATCTCAAGCGCGGCGCCTCTCAGGCGGAACTGGGCTGGATCGATTCGGCTCTTTCGCCTGATGTCTTGACCATAGGCTTCGCCCGGCGGGTGCCCACCTACAAGCGTCTAACCTTGATGCTGCGCGACCCGGCCCGCTTGGCGGCTCTGCTAACCGACAAGGACAGGCCTATCCAGTTGGTGATCGCCGGCAAATCCCATCCGGCTGATGAACAGGGCAAATCGCTTATCCAAGAGTTGGTCCGCTTCACCGATGACCCTCAGGTGCGTGGGCGGATCGTCTTCTTGCCGAATTACGACATGGATATGGCCCAGACTTTGTTCCCAGGCTGTGATGTGTGGCTGAACAATCCGTTGCGCCCGCTTGAGGCCTGCGGCACTTCCGGTATGAAAGCGGCCATCAACGGCGCCTTGAACCTGTCGATCCTCGACGGCTGGTGGGATGAATGGTACGACGGCCAGAACGGCTGGGCCATCCCGACCGCGGATGGCGTCTCGGACCCGTCGCGCCGCGACGACCTGGAAGCCCAGGCTCTCTACGATCTGATCGAGTTGCAGGTGGCGCCGCGTTTCTACGCCAAAGATGGGCGCGGCTTGCCCGTCACTTGGTTGGAGATGGTGCGCCATACCCTCGCCACGCTGGGGCCGAAGGTCCAAGCCACACGCATGGTGGCGGAGTACGTCGAACGCCTTTACACCGGGGCGGCCGAGCTGGGCCGGGAGCTGACGGCATCGGCGGCTAAGGGCGCTAAGGAACTGGCCAGCTGGAAGGCGAAAGTGCGGGCGGCTTGGCCAGCGGTGCGGGTCGAGCACGTCGAAACCGGCGGCGTGGGGGACGTGGTGCGGGTCGGCGACGTCATCACTATCACCGCCTACGTCTCGCTTGGCGGTTTGACGGCCGATGACGTGGACGTCCAGGTGGTCTACGGGCGCGCGACCGAAGGCGACAAGCTGAAGAAGGGCTACAAAGTCGATTCGCTGTCGCCGCTGCCGGGCCGTGATGCCTTCGTCGGCGATGTGTCGTTGGGCCGCTCTGGTCCGTTCGGCTACACCGTCCGGATAGTGCCCAAACACCCGCTGCTCGTCTCCTGGGCTGACATGGGGCTGATCGCGCTCGCCAACTAGCGGCCCCCTCGCGTCCTACAGCCGCGCGGATCAGCCAGACCTTCAGTTGTTGAGCGTGGTCACGCTGACTGTCCCTTGACACCAACCCGCGAAGGATTCGGCAAGAAGGGGGCATCCACGACCGCGAGTTGGCCCGGAGTAAACTGGCTCGGTGGCCGCGGTAACCTTGAAAAAGAACAGCCCAAAACCCCTCTATATGCAGCTAGATGAGTTGTTGCGGGCAGAAATCCTCTCCGGCGTTTACGGTCAAAACGGCATGATCCCCTCCGAGTTGGAACTCGGCCGTCGCTTCGGAGTGTCACGCATGACAGTGCGTGGGGTGGTCACACAACTTGTCAACGAAGGCCTGCTGAGCCGTGTACAGGGAAAAGGTACGTTCGTAGTGGAGCCGAAGATCGAAGCCCGCTCATTGGCGTACCAGGGTATACGCGAACAACTCGAAGGAATGGGCTACCGCACCACGACAGAACTACTGGAGTTCACAACCGTGCCCGCGAACGCCCAACATGCCAAGCTGCTGAAAGTGCCGACAGGTGAACCTTTGCTTTTCGCGAAGAGACGCCGTGCTATCGGCTCGACGCCAATATCCTTGCACCTCAGCTATATTCCCCAGGCGCTGGCGCCATCGCTTGAACGGGAACGCCTTGAGAACGAGCAACTCTGCGTCGTGCTGGCAGAAGACTTCAGTTTGACTAGTTCCAAGGTCGTAGAGACCCTTGAATCGACTTCCGCGTCCAAAGCCGAGGCCAAGCTGCTAGGGATTCAGTCTGGCTTCCCGCTGTTGCTGCTGACGGACAACTATTGGGCTGCCAATGGGCGCATTTTTGAGCACACCAAAGTGCTGTTCCGCGGCGACAGAGTAAAGCTCAGCTTCGAATACGACTGACCCTGGGCGACCGCCTCAGCGCGCTGCGAGGTCCGGGATCGATGTCTCGACCGTCTGGCCTTAGTCGAAGGCGGCGTGGCGGATAGGGCGGCCTTCGGCCTACGCGAACGACTCCACGAATCAGCCGATTGTCATATGATACTATCACTTCACCTACCGGCTACTGGTCTCAACGGCCAGCCAACCCCAGAAAGAAGTCGCCGATGGTACTGTCAGTCGCCGCACCGCCAGGTGTGGGTCAGACCACCAAGCGTGTTGTCGTCAGCGACTGCCCACACGACGTCCCCGATGTCGAGGCGGCGGTGGCAGCACGGCATCGGGCCGCTTTCATGGTTTATGACTGCGCGGACGAGGCCGAAACCGCTGCTGCGACTGGCGGTGCCGACGTGGTCTTGAACAACTTTGCCCCCATGACCCGCAAAGTACTCGCGGGACTGGCCAAAGGCGCCGCCGTTATCAGGTACGGTGTCGGCTACGACAATGTCGATGTGGTGGCCGCTAGCGAACTCGGCGTGCGTGTCGCCAACGTGCCCGACTACGGGACAGGCACACTGGCGGATCATGCGGCGGCCTTACTGCTGGCCCTACTGCGGCGCCTACCGCATTACGGCGCTGCCATGGCGGCCGACGGTTGGTGCGCCAAACGTGCCTTCGGGCCGCTGAGGGCGTTTGCCTCAACCACCGTTGGCCTGGTGGGGGCCGGTCGCATCGGTATGGCTTTGGCGCAAAAGCTCCGCGGGCTCGGCTTCAACCTGATCGCCTACGACAAGTATCTTGACCCGGCGGTGCTGGTCGAAGCGGGCATCGAACCGGTCGGGTTTGAGCCGTTGCTGGGGCGGGCGCACGCGGTCTCGCTCCATCTGCCGTTGGACGCGACCACCAGACACCTGATCGGCGCCGAGGCCCTGTCCTGGATGCGTCCCGATGCAGTGATCGTCAACACCGCTAGGGGAGGTCTGATCGACGCGGAGGCACTGGCCCAGGCGCTGCGAACGGGGGCGCTGGCCGGAGCGGGGCTCGACGTCTTCGAGGCGGAGCCGATGGACCCAGACTCGCCGTTGCGCCAGATGGACCAGGTCATCCTCACGCCGCACGTCGCCTTCGTGAGCCAGGACTCCTCGGCCAACTTGCAGCGGCTAGCGGCGGAAGAACTCGACCGGGTGCTATGCGGCGCCAATCCCAAAGACTGGGTCAACCGGCCACCGGCATAGGAGATGACAATGGTTTCGACCGCTCAGGCGGCGCCGCTACTGGGGAGGCTGTCCCATGGTGAAGGGCCAGTCTGGGACGCGGGCTGCCAGGTGCTCAACTACGTCGATATCAGCGGTCACCGGGTCTACCGCTATTGGCCCGCCTCCGGCGTGGTCCGCTCGGCTGATGTCGGCCGGGATGCTTGCGATGTCCATCCCACTACTTCCGGCAAGCTCTTATGTGCGGTGCGGGAAGGGATCGCCCTGGGCACACTCGAAGATGGATTCACCTTGCTGGACGCCCCTTTGGAAAGCGCGCCCGACATTCGCAACAACGACGGAAACGTGGACCCGGCTGGGCGCTACTACATCGGCACCATGGCCTTCGACCAACGGCCGGGAGCTGCCGCCTTGTATCGTTACGAGGGCGGTCGGGGCCGAGTTGTGCTAGGGAACTTGACTATTTCGAATGGGATCGACTGGACGGCCGACGGCGGGCGGATGTTCTTCGTCGATTCGCCCACCCAACTGGTCGAAGTCTTCGACTACGACCTAGCGACAGGTGAATTCAGCCAGCGGCGCCCGTTCGCTGAGATCCCATCCGACTTGGGAATACCCGACGGATTGACGGTCGATGACGCCGACGGGGTCTGGGTGGCTGTCTTCGGTGGCGGGCAAGTCCGCCGCTACGGACCGGATGGCGACCTGGATTTGATTGTCGAGGTACCGCGGGTCCGCAACGTCACCGCTTGCGCCTTCGGCGGCCCCGAGATGACCGACCTCTACATCACCACCTCAACTCTGTTCCTCAGCGACGACGAGATGCGGCGCCAACCCAATGCTGGCCGCTTGCACCGGGTCAGCTTGCCCCACCGCGGCAAGCCAGCCACTTTATACCCGGACCAAGATTGAAGGACCTGGCTGTGACTGGAAGGCTCCGAGGGATTTTTGTTCCGGCGGTGACGCCGTTCCGTCCCGACGGCGCCCTGGAAACCGACTGGCTGCGCGCGAATCTAGTTCGGTTGGGCCGGACGGGTGTGGCCGGTTATATGTGCCTCGGATCGAACGGCGAGGCACGCTCACTTACGGACGCCGAATCGCTGGCGGTGGCCGGGGCGGCGATCGAAGCCAAAGGCGATAAATGCTTGATCCTGGGCGTTGGACGGGAGTCTACGGACCACACCTTGGCGTTCATCGACCAGGTGGCGGAGTTGCCGGTCGGAATCGACTACCTGTCAGTGCTGACGCCGAGCTATTTCGCCCAGTCGATGACGGCGACGGCTTTGGAGGCCCACTACTTACAGATCGCTGAGGCGAGCCCTTTGCCGGTGCTGTTGTATGTCGCCCCGGCGTTCGCTAACGGGGTGGTGTTGCCGCCGCAATCGCTGGCCACCCTAGCCAGACACCCCAACATTGCTGGCGTCAAGGACACGTCGCGCGACATGCTGGACAGTTATCTGGCTGCTGCCGACGGCCGGGACGATTTCGCTGTCATGGCCGGTTCGGTTGGCAACCTGCGGCGCTGCCTGGAGGCAGGCGGCTCCGGCGGGGTGGTTTCGGCCGCCAACTATCTTCCCGAACGCTGTGCCGAGGTTTATCGCTTGTTCGCCGAGGGCCAGGTGGACGCCGCCTGGGATGAACTCGATGCCGTTCGCGAACTGGCCCGCGCCAGCGCTGGACGGTTTTCGGTCGCGGGCGTCAAAGCCTGTATGAATATCCTGGGCTGGGCGGGCGGTGTGCCCCGCTCGCCAGTCTTGCCGGTTCAGGGCCCGGAACTGGAAGCGCTGGCAAAAGCATTGGAGGTGGACTGATTGCTGTTCTTGTCTATGGACGTCGGTACATCGGCGGTGAAGGCTTCGATTGTCGATTCCAAACTCCAAGAACTGGCCACTTCTACGGTCGGCTATCCCTACCTGATGCTGCCGGGCTCCAAAGTGGAGATTTCTCCGGCGGCGCTGTGGGACGGCATCGGCCGCGCTGCCCGCCAGCTTGACGAAGATTTGCGGAGCCGAGTTGAGGCCGTTGTCTACGACGCGTTTTCGCCCTCGCCTGTTTTCTTGACCGCGGGCGGCGAGTTGGCCTACCCGAATGTCATCACCCATATGGACCGCCGCTCGGCCGCGCAAAGCGCCTACGTCAGCGAGGTCATTGGCAGCGAGGCCTTCCAACGGATCACTGGGATGGCACCTTTCATCGGCGGAAGCGGGCTAATGTCGCTGCTCTGGCTTAGGCAAAACGAACCCGGTTGTTTGCGCCGGACCGCCCAGGTGACTCACCTGGCGGGCTACCTGCACCGGCGGCTAACTGGCGTCAGCGTGACTGACTTCGTCAACGCCTCGATGCTGGGCACCTACGAGACAACAACTCAGCGGGGATGGTCCAGGCGGCTCATCGACGCCCTTGAGTTGAAACACGAATGGTTCGGCGAGATCCAACTGCCGGGAGAGTTGTCAGGCCAGCTAACGGACCCGGCGGCGGCCAAGCTCGGCCTGCGGGCGGGCATCGCCGTAACAGTCGGCACCAATGACATGGCAGCAGCCCAGGTCGGAGCCGGTAATACCGCTCCGGGTAGCATCATGAACACGGCTGGCTCGTCCGACATGGTTTCGATCCTGACTGACGTTCCCAAGATTGATCCCAAATACTACCTGCGCAACTCCGCCTTGCCCGGTATCTGGCAGATTTATGCGACGACGGCTGGCGGCTTCGCCTTGGATTGGTTCCATCGGCAATTCGCGCGCGACCTTGGCGATGAGGAGTTCTTCGGTTCTTTCCTTGAAGCCGCCGCCCAGCAACCGGAGGGAGAAAGCCTAGTTGAATTCACGCCCTACCTGACGGGCGACCGCCAGTCGCTGCTACCGAAATCAGCGTCCTGCACGGGGCTGACTTTGGCCGCCACACGGGAACAAGTCCTGGCTGCAATGCTCAAAGCTATGGCGGGCGTTCTGGCTGAGACCATCGACCTTGCTGCGGCCTCAGTCGAGTTGCGGCGGGAGATCAAGATCAGCGGCGGGTTAGCCACGCCGGCGCTGATCGGGTTCAAAGCCCGTTGCA
>JAIRNM010000139.1 GCA_031258055.1 Bifidobacteriaceae bacterium | reverse complement strand
ACCGCTGTCACATTCACGTCATTAGAAACCCGCGCCCGGGCATACATCTGAGCAATCCCGCCCGCGGGCAGCGTAGCAGCCGCCGTGTAAGTGCAGTACACATAACCGCCATCATCAGGCGTCGGCGTGCAATCACCGCCGCCCAACAACGCCGTCGAACTGCCAGTAAAAGAGGTACTAGAAGCCGTGATCCAGGCCCTCACCGTCGCTGCCGCAACGGCTGCGCTATCGCCATCCGCCTTAGCCCTGAACCGATACTCCTTACCCTGCACCATGATCTGGCTTTGAGCAGGCGCCCAATCGCGATCCGCGTCATCTACTCCCTTCACTAACGGAGCCATATACAAACCATCATCCGTCGGATGGGCGTTAGCCGTCGCATCAGTGACGCCATCAGCATAAACCCCAGCTGTATCACCCAAGAACAAATACGGTTCACCCGCCCGATACGGGCTGGCATAAGGACCTTGCTGCGCCCGGGTAGTCGGACCAACCGGAGCGTCACCCCAAGAAGCAGCCGCCGTCACACCAAAATCAGTCTGCACCACAGCCATATCTGTATTCATGTCCACCCGACTAACAACCAACGCACCACCGCTCAGGGCCAAGGGATTACCGGCAGTAGCGGTGAGCGCATCAACCCCATCCCGACGCGCCCCAGAACAAGCGCCAGAACCGCTCGAAAGCTGATAGTCGGCACTGTTCGTCGCGCAATACGGCCGCAAAGTGTTAGCTGTGCCGCTCGTACCCGACTCGTAGAAGTCCCCGGCGCTGGCATAAGTCTGAACCGCGTTAACACCATTAACCATGGGCCGCTTCACCCGCACTAGAAACTCCGTCGTAGCAGAGTTGAGCAGCGCCGAATAGTTGCCGGCGCTGTTAGTGATGACCTCACCGCGCTTAGTCCAAGAAGTCGAGCCCGAACCAGCGTTACCCTGCCAAATCTCGACCGTGACGTTACCGGCGCCCGGCTCACCAGTGACGTCACCATCACCGTTAGTGTCGTTATAGACCTTGCCAGAGATCACCGGCGCCATTTGCGCGGCCGCCAGATCCACCGGGTCGAACGCGCTGCCCAGACTCTCGGCAGCCCCTGTAAGCGTGTCCCAACGCCAGAAATCATTGTCCGCGTGCGCGGTGTAGAGCTTGCCGTTCATGAAGGCCATACCCCACACTGACGAACTCGTCGTGTTCGTTGTGAAGGTCCTGACTACCTCATAGGTCCAACCAGAAGACAAAGGCTGGCCAGAGGAGTTTCTGGGAACGTTAAGGCGCACTAAGGCATGCCTGGTGGCGTTGTTGTAGGCCATCAAGTAGAGGTTGCCATTGGCGTCAATCGCCATGTCGGAGCCAGCGTTCCAGGTGACGGAGATGTTTTGCTTCGTCATTGCGTTCCACTGGTCGGACAAGCTACTACCGGTGGCGGAACGGATTTCACTGCCATTAACCGCCGCCACGCAGGTGTAACGCGCGTCACCACTGGTACCGGAGCGGTTGACTCGCAAGATCCGAGGTGTGATGTCATCTAGAGTGGTGCCCTTAGCGGTTGAAATCTGAGGCGAGGCGCCGCCGCCCACCGCATACAAATATCCGTTCTTCTGGTTGATCTCGGCGCTGAAGCCCGCGCGGTTCGTCTTGCCGCAACTCGGGAAGCCGCTGGAGATCGATACGCCGTTAACCTTCCGACCAGCGAGGTCGCTCAGGAACAGCGATGAGTTGTCGCCGGTGCCGCCGTTCAGGTCCACCATGTGCAAGGTGTCTTCGCCGGCCCATTTGAAAATCGGCCCCACCGCGATCGTGTCGCGACCTGGCGCGTTGCTGCCATTACCAGAGGTATCGGGGTTGAACAGCACGGGAGCAGTGGTCGAGTTGATAGTGGTGACATTCCATGGCTGATTGACAGCTCGCATGTCATTACTGTCCAAGCCTGGCTTGATCCATAGCTGGTTGCGAGTGAACTTCCCGTCCCAGCCGCCTTGGAACTTAACGGCCTGCGCTTTGCCAGCGCTCATCCAGCTTTGGGCAAGGGTCACCCCCCCAAGGGCAATCACGAACGCGGTCAGCCAGGCGGCCGACTTGAGGACAGCCTTCGGCAGACGGCAGAAAACGCCTGACAGCGAGCGGGCGGACGAAGAATCAGCGTTGCGGGCAGCGCTCATTTTTGTGGTACTTCCTTGCGATTTAGATGTTGGCCTCTGCCGGGGAGACAACGACTGGCAGAGTCCAACACCCGCAAGCGGGCCAAAACTCAGCCGGGCATAGCCACTAAACCGCCAATGGAGCGATGCGGCGGACCCGACACACGCTCCGGGCACGAGGTCCGGAGCGAATTGCACGCGAGCCTATTGGCCCTAGACCGCGCACGAAGACCTACTTGCGTAGTTCCACTCAGCGCTCGTGCTTAGATTTACCTACAACGCGCCGCCCTACAAGACGGCTGCGGCGACCGCTCCCGCCACCAGCGAACCCCGCAGAACGATGGCTTGAGGCGCCCGCAAGACGGCCACATTCTGGCGCGGGTCAGAGGCGTATACCACGAGGTCAGCGCTCGCCCCCTCTTCGATCCCCGGCACGCCCAAGAAGTCGCGGGCGCCGTAGCTGGCAGCTTCAACGATCGCCTCTGAGGGAATACCGGCCATAGCCATCAAGTCGGTCTCAGTGCAATAAATCCCGTGCGGAATGTTGGTCGACTCGTCCGAACCGACCAGTAACTTGACGCCGCTGTCATAGAGCTGCTTAGCCTGGGCGAAGCGCTCGGCGTACATCCGCAGAAAGTGACGCTCCCAAACGGGGAATCGGCCTTGGCCGCCAGCGGCGATCTCCGTGAAATGCTCGCGCTGGATCATAGTTGGCACCACGGCCACGCCTTTAGCGCGGGCGTCCGCCATCATTTCCCAGTCCATTCCGTTGCCGTGCTCAATGCAGTCCAGACCGCAGCGCAAAGCCTGCGCGGCGCCTTCGGCGGAGAACACATGGGTCGTCACACGGGCGCCGAGTTCATGCGCGCGGTCCACCGCTTCGGTGAGCTTGTCGTCTGGCCAGAGCAGCGCCAAATCCGGTTCGGGGAGGGAGCGGTCAATCCAGTCGCCCACCAGTTTGACCCAACCGTCCCCGGCGCTGGCCTCTGTCGCGACGGCATCGGGAAGCTCATCTGGCTCAATGTCACGCGGCAGGTTGCGGAGATAGCGCTTGGCCACGGCCAAATGCTGGCCACAGCGGATCAACCTTGGCGCCCACGCCTCGTGGTCAAGCCAACGCGTATCGTAGGGCTCTCGCGGGCAGCCCGCGTCTCTGATCAGCAAAACGCCGGTGTTACGGTCCGCCACCGCCTGTTCGGCTGCTACCGCTGGCTCGACCGCACCCTGTTCACCCAGGCCAATGTGGCTGTGGACATCAACTAGGCCCGGCAGGACAACCCCGTCGACCCGCAAAGTAGCTGGTCGAGGAGGTTTTTCAAGGGTCAGCCGTCCATCGATTGACCAGACATCGGTCAGTTCCGTCTCCCCATCTACAACGATCGCCCCCGATAGGTGAATCACCTCGGTCGCCATATGGCGCCCCCTTTTCTTGTCGCTGGTCGCCCCGGCGCTCAGACCGGGCATGGGCCCGGACCGATGCGGCATCGCGTCACGCTGCGGCCTTTACCATCCATTAAACGTTACGGGGCGGTGTGGTCAGGACCGCCGCTGGTCCCGCCGCCTCTATTGCGAGCGCCGGTCGCGCCCCGTCTTGATCAAACTCGCCACCGTAGCGGCCGCCAGAGAGCCCGCGATCACCGCCAGCGAAAGCCAGATCGGCACCTCGGGCGCCCACGGGACGGAACGGCCGCCGTTGATGAACGGCAACTCGTTGTGGTGGAGGGCGCCCAAGATGAGTTTGACGCCAATGAAGCCGAGAATCGCCGCCAAGCCGTAGTTGAGATACACCAGCCGACGGAGGAGTCCACCGAGCAGGAAGTAGAGCTGGCGCAGCCCCATCAGGGCGAAGATGTTGGCGGTGAACACGATGAACGGGCTGCGGGTGAGTCCAAAGATCGCCGGAATTGAGTCGAGGGCGAATAGCAGGTCGGTGCTGCCTATCGTTATAAACACGACCACCATCGGCGTGAGGTGGCGCCGCCCGTCGACCACGGTGGTGAGCCGGTTGGCGTCGAACTCGCCGCTGATCGGCACCACTTTGCCGACCAGGCGGACGATGCCGCTTTGAGACGCCGCCTCCTCCTCGCTCTGGCGGAGTTGGCCCGCGCCCACGTATAGCAGCCAGGCGCCGAAAATGTAGAACACCCAGCTAAAGTTCTCGATTAGCTGTGCGCCTAGGACGATAAACACCGCCCTTAACAGCAAGGCGATGACGATGCCGACCATCAACACCTGCTGTTGGTACCGGCGCGGCACCTTGAGCTGGGCCATGATCAGGATGAAGACAAACAGGTTGTCCAAACTCAGGGAGTACTCGGTGAGCCAACCGGCCACGAACTCGGTCGCCAAGTGCTCGTCCGCGACCAGCCCGATCAAGACCGCGAAGACCAACGCCAAAGCCACGTAAAAGGCGACCCAAGCGCTGGCCTCTTTCATTGACGGCTCGCGCGGCCGCCTCACCACAAGCAACAGATCTGCGAGCAGAATCAACCCGAGACAGATTAACGAGCCAAGCTCAAACCACGGCGGAAACCCCATGGAGCACCCCTTTCAGGACCTAGTGGCACGCCACCCGAACAGACAGCGCGACCGAAGGTCTCTCCCACCCGCGCCGGGCGGGACAGGCTCGCCGGGAGGGCCAGACTCGCCGGCGCGAAGCGCGAGGTGACGACGGGTCCAGTTGGGGGATACTCCCCTTCAATAAGACGAGATGATAGGCCCCATTGGCGGCCGAACGCAACGACCGGTGCCAGCGTCACCGGCGAAAGCCAAGTCATCAAAACAATTGGTTGGGATGTCCAGAGACTGGACTTAAGGTCCGCAATGAGCCGTGATTGGCAAGCTGGTCGCGAGGATATGCGGTCATGGAGTTAATCCCCGAACGGGCGCGCTCGGCCCTCACTTGGCGCCTATCGAAACATGCCAACCGAAACTGGCCCACCCTCGACCGCATCCAAACCAACTTCCGAGGACGTTACTGCTACATCGACGCGATCATAACCGGAGAGCCCATCAAACTCTGCCGCTTGCGCTACACCGGCGGATCCGACAACTGGCTCTTCGCTCTTTGGCACCCAGCCAGCAACACTTATCGAGACGCCAACCTGGATTACGGCCTACCCCAAGGACCACCCGAAAACGCTCTCGACACCGCCTGCGAGCATCGACTCCCCCACGCCAAGCAGGCCGCCTGAACCTAGCCACTGCGGGCCCAGGCGAACCCGGACGCTAGACGCTGGGCGCTTATCGTGTCAGACCGACGTGGCACAGTTAAGCCATGCGAAGCGACCTTGGACCGCCGGGACTGCCGGACTGGTTCGCGCCTGCCACGCGGGCCTGGTTTGGGGCCGCTTTCGAAGCCCCGACCGCCGCCCAAATAGCAGCCTGGGAGGCGATTCACCGAGGGGCTGACGCACTGGTGGTGGCGCCAACCGGCTCGGGTAAGACTCTGGCCGCTTTTCTGTCCGCGATTGACCGGCTGATGAATCAGCGCCCTCCGCCTAAGAAGGACCAACGTTGCCGGGTTGTCTATGTCTCTCCCCTCAAAGCACTGGCGGTAGACGTTGAGCGGAACCTGCGGGCGCCGCTGGTCGGTATTTCTAACCAATTGGCGGCGGCTGGGCTCCGGGTGCCAGAAATCCGCCTGGCGGTGCGGACGGGGGATACCTCGGCGCGGGACCGGCGCAGTTTCACCAAAAAACCCGCTGACATTTTGATTACCACCCCCGAATCGCTCTTCCTGGTCTTGACCTCGGCCGCGCGCGAAGCTCTGACAGGGGTTGATACGGTTATCTTGGATGAGGTCCACGCCCTGGCTGGGACCAAGCGCGGAGCCCACCTGGCGCTCTCCTTGGAGCGGCTGGATGAAAGACTGGCGAAGCCAGCGCAGCGAGTAGCGCTTTCAGCGACGGTGCGGCCAGTCGAAGAAGTGGCACGGTTCGTGGGCGGGGCACGCGGTCGGCCCGGGCGCAGACCGGTCGAAGTGGTTCAGCCGCCGTCCTCGAAGAGGATCGATGTGTCGGTCAAACTGCCGGTTGAAGACTTGACCGATTTGGGCGG
>JAIRNM010000034.1 GCA_031258055.1 Bifidobacteriaceae bacterium | reverse complement strand
GGATAGCACTTGAGCGGCCCAAGGACGGACAATCGCTGCCGTTTTCGGTTTTTGGCACTGGCGCAGTCAAGGGCGGATCGGTGAGCTTGGACTCAAGCCTCTCTAGCCAGTTCCTCTCTGCTCTGCTTTTGGCGGCGCCGCGCTTCCAGACTGGATTGACCGTTCGCCTGACGCCAGCCACGTTGCCGAGCCGCCCCCACGTTGATATGACCGTCGGCGCCCTGCGCCGCTTCGGCGCCACCGTCCGGCTAGAAGGCCACTCGGCCTGGCGGGTCGAGCCGGGCGGCCTGAACGGCCAAGACCTGACGATTGAACCCGACCTGTCGAACGCCGCGCCCTTCCTAGCCGCCGCCCTGGTGGCCGGAGGGAGCGTCAGGGTCCCGGGCTGGCCCGCTACCAGTGACCAACCGGGCGGCCTGCTCCGGGACTATCTGGCCGCCTTCGGAGCCAGCGTCAGCTATGAAGAAGCCGCACCATCTCCACCGCCCGCCTCCGGCACCGGCCAGTTGACGGTAAAAGCCGAGCCGGGCCAGATTAAAGGCGTCGATCTTGACCTCAGCCGAGCGGGCGAGCTAGCTCCCACCCTGGCGGCGTTGGCAGCGCTGGCGGTAGGGCCAAGCCGGTTGGGCGGCATCGGGCACCTCAAAGGCCATGAAACCGACCGGCTGCGGGCGCTGACCAGCGAAATCAACCGGCTGGGCGGACGGGCGCGAGAAACCGCGGACGGGCTTGAAATCGAACCGGCGCCTCTCCACGGCGCCTTGGTCCGCACCTACGGCGACCATCGGATGGCGACCTTTGGGGCGCTGATCGGCCTGGCGGTGCCCGGTGTGTCAGTGGAAGACGTTGGCGTGACGGCCAAGACGCTGCCGACCTTCCCCCAGCTATGGCGGGAGATGCTTGGGCTTTGAGGGGATCGCGTGCGGCCTGACTGGGATCACTTGGACGACCTCCCGGCCCGCGGGGCGCGTTCGCGGCCGCGTTCCAAACAGCGCCCAGCCCATGTCGGCGCCCTAACGGCCATGATCATCGGGGTTGACCGCGGGCGTTACCTGGCCCGCCTCGACGGGCGCGAGGTAGTTGCCGTCAAAGCGCGTGAACTGGGGCATCGCGGCGTCGTGGTGGGCGATATAGCTTCGCTTGTGGGAGACACCTCGGGGCGCCGGGACACGCTGGCGCGGATCGTCCGGGTGGCGCCTAGGCGGACCGAGTTGACCAGGGCGACCGAGGAGGGACGCGGGCGTGAACGGGTGATCGTGGCGAACGCCAACCAAATGGTTGTGGTGGCGGCGCTGGCCGAACCACCGCCGCGCATCGGAATGATTGACCGGCAGCTAGTGGCCGCCTATGACGGCGGACTGGAGACGGTCCTGTGTTTGACCAAGGCCGATCTGGAAACCAGTTGGGCAACCCGCTCCTCCCCCGTTGAGGCGCTGGCAGCGGCGCCCTCAACAGCGGAAACGCGGCAATCATGGACTTCGGCTGAGCTCAAGGCCCTCTACGAACCGCTTGGTGTGAGGGTAGTGGAGACAGGCCGTCTGGCCAGCCACCGGGACAACGGTTCCAGCGGGTCGAAGGGCCCTCTAGGGGGCTTAGACGAGTTCCGCGAACTGCTCGCCGGGCAGATATCGGTTCTGGTGGGACACTCCGGGGTGGGCAAGTCAACGCTGATCAACGCCCTGGTGCCAGGCGCGGGCCGGGCCACCGGCGCTGTCAACCTAGTGACCGGGAAAGGCCGTCACACCTCTAGTTCAGCGCTGGCCTTAGAACTGCCGGAGGGCGGCTGGGTGATCGACACACCAGGGGTGCGCTCGTTCGGGCTGAGCCACGTCAAGGCCGAGCGAGTGCTGGCGGCTTTCCCCGACTTGGCTGAAATCTCAGACGATTGTCCGCGCGGCTGCACGCACGGCCCGGATTTGCAAGAATGTGCCCTGCAAGAATGGGCCAGTAGCTCTCCGCAGCGGCGGATGCGGTTGGATTCGTACCGGCGCATCGCGGCGAGTCTTGAGGCCCACCCAACCGGGCGCAGGGGGAACAACTAGTGAGAGGATCGAACGTTGGCTAAAACACGGCAAAAGGACGCGGTGGACAAACCCCGCCGCGCCTTCTTGGAGCAACTCGCCCAGGTCCAGGCCGAACCAGTCGCGCCGGATACTTATTTACCTGACCTGCGACTCGCCCTGACCCTGGCCGACCAGGTCGATGAGATCACACTGTCCCGGTTTGGGGCCAAGGACCTGGACATAGACCAGAAAGAAGACGAAACGCCGGTTTCCGATGCCGACCTCGCGGCCGAACAGTTCCTGCGCGACCAACTCAAACGCACCCGCCCAGATGACCTGGTCTTAGGCGAGGAATTCGGCGGCTCGAAGATATCCAAGCTGGAGAAGGTCCAGCAGAACCGTAACCGCGCCTGGGTTTTGGACCCGATTGACGGGACGGCCAACTATGTGCGCCGGGTACCGATTTGGGCCTCGCTGATTGGACTGGTCGCGGACGGCCGTCCCGCGGTTGGAGTAGTTTCCGCCCCGGCCCTAGGCGCGCGCTGGTTCGCCGCCGCCGGCTACGGCGCTTGGAAGGGAACAGGGCTTGATTCGGCGGTGCGCCTGAAGGTCTCCAAAGTCAAGAAGCTGGGAGAGGCGTTCCTCTCATACTCGTCGCTGTCCGGCTGGGAGGACCAGGGGCGATTGTCGGGCTTCGTCCGTTTGTTGGGCGATGTCGGCCGGTCACGCGCCTTCGGTGATTTCTGGAGCTACATGCTGCTGGCGGAAGGCAGCGTGGACATCGCAACGGAGCCGGAGTTGGCGCCGCACGACATGGTCGCGCTCGCCCCGATCGTTACCGAGGCGGGCGGGGTCTTCACCGACACGCGTGGCAAGATAGTGGGCCCGTTCGGCCCGGACGCGCTGGCCACCAACAACCGGCTCCACCAGCGCGTCACTCCCTATCTCCACCCCAAGTCCTAGCCGCTGGCAATACGGTCAGCACGATCAGCGCCACCGCCGCCATCACCATCCCGGCTACGCCGGGCCAGCCAAACCAGTCCATCAGTTGACCGCCGGACCAACCCAAAGCCGAGGATCCCGCGTAGTAGAACAAGTTGTAGAGCGAGGAGGCTTGGGCTTTGGCCCCAGGCGCGAGGGCGACGGCCCAGCTCTGAGCAATCGCATGAGCGCCGAAGAACCCGGCCGTTAGCAACAGCAAGCCGGTCACGATTAACCAGAGCGGCGCCGCTAGGGTCAAGGCCGTCCCACCCAAGTAGGCGAGCAAGAAAGCCAAGTAGACCCGGCGCCGGCCAAACCGTTCGGCCAGCGAACCAGTCACATACGATCCGACCGTTCCCACCAGGTAGGCCAGAAACATCAGGTCCACCACCGTTGAAGGCAATTGGTAGGGCGACCCCTCCAGATGGAAACCAAGGTAGTTGTACATCGCCACGAACGCTCCCATCAGCAAGAATCCGTGGATGAAGAGGGTTCGGGTGCGCCGGTCACGCAAGTTCACCGCCAGCTTGTGGACCAGCGAACCGCGGGGCACGAAGTCGCCCGGGCGGGCGCGATGGGGGACGAATCCCCGCGCCGGTGGCACCAACACCGTGAATACCAGCGCCGCCGCTACGCATAGGGTCAAGGTGGCCGCGACGCCAACGTTCCAGTGGCCCGTCCAGTGCGCCACCGGCCCGGAAACCTCCCGCCCGGCCAGCCCACCAATAGACGTTCCGGCCACATAGATAGCGCCGGCGCGGGCGGCATGATCCCGGTGGACTTCCTCATTGACGTAGGCCATCGCCACCGCCGGGACGCCGCCCAAGGCGCAGCCCTCCAACAGCCGGAAGGCGACGACCAACTCGAAGCGCGGGCTGGCTAGCGCCGCCAGGCCCAACAAGGTGGCCGCTATCACGCTCAAGCGCATGGCCGGGACCCGGCCGACGGCATCGGCAAAAGACGACCACGGGATGACCGATGCCGCCAAACCTAAGGTGGCAGCCGAAACCGTCAGGGCGGCCGCGGCGGCCGAAACCTCAAAAGTCCGGGTCAGCGCTGGTAATAGCGGCTGGAATGAATAGAGCTGGGCGAAGGTGGCCACGCCGGCAAAGAACATAGCCGCCAAGAGGCGGCGATAGGCGGGGCTACGGCGGCGATGCCCGACCCAACCTTCCACCGGCCCAGGCTATCAACCGCTGCGCCCCAATACCGGCCAGTCTCATCCTTGGGTAGGAGCCCAGGGGTGATGGGTGGTAACTACAGTGATTGCGAGTGCGCGGGGGCGCCATCGGCAAATCTATTCTGGGACGGGGAAGACTCATGAAGAAGACTCAAGGAGCCATCATTCTGGCCTTGGCGGCGGCGCTCAGCTTGGCCGCCTGCGGCAAGGGCGAGGACGTCGCCACACTGGGCGGCAAGAACAAGGATTCCGGCGCGTCCGCCAACGAAGAGCAGGCGAAGGCGGCCGACGCGATGGTCGAATGCCTGAACGCGGCCAAAATCGAAGCGAAGACTTACACCGACAAGAGCCTGAAGGGCCAGAAGCAGTTGGAGATCGTCACCGATGAGGCGTACACGATGTCCTTCGCTGATGGCGGCGGCATGGCGTCAGCGGGCAACGCCCAATTGAGTGATGCCGAATACGAAGCCGCTTATGCCCACCTTGATGAACTCGCCGCCAAGTACCAGCCGTCCGAGGCGGAGTGGGCGTCTTATGAAGCCGCCATCGAACAGGCCGAAAAGGAAGGCAAGGACATTGACTCAGTCCCAGCGCCAGAGTCGAAATCGTATTTGATCATCGGCGAGGTCGACCACTCGGAGGCGTTCAGCAAATGCTTGAAGGAGTCCGGTTACACCGAGCCGGTCTACGAGAACGACCCGGACGAAGAGAAGAAACAGAAAGAACTGGTGCTTGAAGCCACCACTAACTGGATCAAGTGCGCCCGCGACAACGGCTTCCCCGACCTGGCGGACCCGGCTCCGGCCAAAGCCGACGACTGGCAGACTAATCCGACCGCCATCTTGCCGGGAACCATCACTGAAGCGGAACTGCGCACACTGCTTGAGCAGTGCCCAAACTTCGACCGCGAAACAAACGAAGCGATGTTCGAGGAAATGATCAAGCTGGGACCTGACGCCAGCGACGAGGAGATGAGCAAGCTCTACGAGAAGTACGCCGACGAAGCGACCGACCCCAATATTGGCTTCGACCTGCCCGGCTGGAACGGCGAACCGTATGAGGGGACCCCCGTGACCGAAGAAGGCGAAGAAAGCGCCGACCCTGAATATGAGAAGGGCTCGGCCCTGTCCGAGGTCCTCTGGGAGAGCCAAGCCCAGTTCTACGAAGAGATGAGCGAACGGCTGCGGGAAGCTGGCTTCCAAGGCTACTGAGCGCTCGATGTCCTTTCCCTCAAACATCAGTAACACCAAGACGAAGCAAAGGTAGGCCGTGAAGTGACGAAGAAGGGTTGGATCGCCGCTGGTGTCACGGCGGCGGTCCTGGCGGGCGCCACCGTCGGGGCAGTTTGGTGGGGCAGTTCCCGCGCTGACTCCAATGAGGCAAAGAAGGCCGAGCGGCGCACCGCTGTGGTAGAACGCACATCGCTAGCCTCAGGGCTTGAACTGCGCGGCACCTTGGCTTACGGCGATCCGCAAGAGTTGGGCGGCGCCGCCGGCATTGTCACCAAGCTGCCGGAGGCCGGCTCGATCCACAAAGTCGGCGAGCCGCTGCTGGAGGTTGAGGGCAACCCCGTCTTTCTGTTGCACGGGTCCATCCCGCTCTGGCGCGACCTCGCGGTTGGGATGTCGGGGATCGACGTGGACACCCTGCGCGCCGCCCTGACCGAGTTGGGCTATTCGGCTGGCTCAACCGCCGCCGCCACACCCTACGACCAAGATTTGGCTGGCGCGGTTGACGCCCTCTACGCCGCTGGCGGTTATCCAGCCCCTTCTACCAGGCCTGATGCCGTCCAGAAACGGAACGAGGCGAACCAGGAGCTGGCCGCGGCGAAAGAAGCGGTGGCGGCAGCCCGCCAGGCGCTCACGCAAGCGCAGCGCGGCCCGACTGGCCAGGAGAAGACCGCTGCCGCCGAGGCGGTGGCGGCAGCCGAACGGGCGCTGACCAAGGCCCAGCGCTGCTCCGCCGCCGAACAAAGCGAGGAATATGGCACCGGCGGTCCCTGCGATGTCGAGGCCGCCCAAGGCAATCTGAACACCGCCAAAGCGGCCCAGGCCGATGCCGCCAAAGCGGTTGACGCTTCCGCCGAACGAGCCGCCTTGGCCGCCGCCGAGACGGAGTTGGCAGCCAAGCAAACCGTTGCCGACCAGGCCGCGCTCAGCGCCGTGGGCCAAAAGGACATCTTGATTGTGCCGACTGCGGAGATGCGCGTTGACCAGGTCAAAGCGAAGATCGGGCAGAGCGCCGAAGGGGCTGTCGTCACGTATACCGACACGACTGTGTTCGCCAACGTTGACCTGACTGAAGCCCAAAAGAAACTGCTGGTCACCGGCACCCAGGTTGAGGTAACTCTGCCCGGTGACGCAGTCGTGGTCGGCGTGGTCGGGGAGGTGGCGGCTTCACGCCAGAACACAGAAACGGGGGAAACCATTCCGGCTCGCGCCCGGATCGACATTGAGGCACAAGCCGAACTGACCGAAGCGGGGCTTTCGGGAGTGACTATCGCCATGATCGAAGAAGAAGCGGCCGACGCTTTGGTGGTGCCGGTCACCGCTCTGCTGGCGCTCGCCGAAGGCGGTTACGCCGTCGAGTTGGAGTCCGGCGGGCTAGTCGGAGTCGAGGTCGGCCTAGTCCAGGACACCCGCGCCCAAATCACGGTGACGGCGGGTGAACTAGAAGAAGGCGATGTGGTGGTGATCGCGTGACCACCACCGAAACGGAGGTGATCACGGCCGTAACGGCGAGAGGGGCTTTGGTCACTGATCGGCTGGGAACGCCGGACACCCATTTGGCGCTGCGCGCTGTCTCAAAGGTCTATCCGACCAAACCGCCGTTACACGCTTTGAGGGAAGTGTCGCTTGACATTGACCGGGGCGAGTTCGTGGCCGTGGTCGGTCCTTCCGGCTCCGGTAAGACAACCCTCTTGTCGCTGATGGGGCTATTGGATACGCCCACTTCCGGCGAGGTCTGGATTGACGGAGTGGAGGCCTCGGCGCTCAGCGAGGCGCAGCGCTCGCTGCTGCGTTCGGACCAAATCGGATTCGTTTTCCAGCAGTTCTATTTGTTGTCGGCACTGACCGCCCGCGACAACGTGGCGACGGGAATGCTCTACCAGGGTTTGGCGCCAGCCGAACGCCGCTCCCGAGCTGAGTCGGCTCTGGCCCGAGTTGGTTTGGCGGCTCGTGCCGACCACCGGCCGGGAGAGCTCTCGGGCGGTGAACAACAGCGGGTGGCGATCGCCCGGGCGATCGCTGGCGACCCGTCGATTGTTTTCGCGGATGAGCCGACCGGGGCGCTCGATCAAGCCTCCGGCCGACTGGTCCTCGAATGCCTGCGCGGAGCGAACGAACTCGGCGCCACTGTCGTGGTCATCACCCATGATCTGGACCTGGCCGGCCTGTTCGACCGTCAGATCCATGTCTTGGACGGCGAGGTGACGGCATGAAGAATCCGCTGCGCAGGCTTCGGCGCCGCTCCAGCCGTCGCACCAGCCTGGACCAGTCGGTAGCCGCGACCCAGGTCTTGCCGGAAGTTGGCGGGAGGCCCGCTCCCGACGGCATCGGGCACAAAAGAAGGCGGCATCTGCGCCCAACCGATGTCATCGCTACCGCCACGCTCGGTCCTAGGACCAGGCTGGTGCGGGCC
>JAIRNM010000405.1 GCA_031258055.1 Bifidobacteriaceae bacterium | reverse complement strand
CATTGCCGCCCGCCCGGACCGGTACGGCCGAACGCGAGGGCGAGGATCCGGGCCAACCGGGGATACGCGCCAACGATAGGAAAGGAAACTGATGTCAATAGAACCCATCCGCGTGCTGGTGGTTGACGACCAAGAGTTGGTCCGCTCGGGCTTCGCCATGGTGATCGACTCGCAGCCGGATATGGATGTGGTGGGCCAAGCTGGGGACGGCCACGGCGCCTTGCGCGCCGCCTTGGAACGCCAGACCGACATTGTGCTAATGGACGTGCGAATGCCCGGGATGGACGGCATAGCCGCCACTGAGCAGATTGTCTCGCTCGTCAAGCCACCGCCGAAGGTCATCATCTTGACCACCTTTGACCTGGATGAATACCTGATGGCAGCGATCCGGGCGGGGGCCAGCGGTTTCCTCTTGAAGGACACGCCGCCGGACGACATGTTGGCCGCGATCAGGACAGTTCAGGCCGGCGATGCCGTCATCGCGCCCTCCCCGACCAAGCGGCTGATCGCCCAGGTAGCGGCCGCCACGCCACCCGATCCGCAGGACATCGCCGCCTTCGACAACCTGACCGAGCGCGAGATCGAGGTTCTAGTGCAGATGGCACAGGGGCTGTCGAACCAAGAAATCGCCGCCCAGTTGCATGTGGCCGAAACCACCGTCAAGACCCATGTCGGGCGCATTTTGATGAAGTTGGAGGCGCGCGACCGAGTTCAGGCGGTAGTGGCCGCATACCGGGGCGGTTTGGTCCAGCGCTATTCCTAAGCCGAGTCTCGCACCGCAGGCGTTGACGCCGGGCCGACTCGGTCAGCGGCCTTTGGTCCTCCCTGGGTAGGACCGCAGAGAAGACCTGAGCACGACCCCTTGCCGTGCTGATCTGGTTACAGTGCTGTGACCATGGACACAGCCACCCCAGCCGTCGCTGCCCGCGGGCTGACCAAAATCTACGGCTCGGGCGAAGCCCAAGTCTTGGCTTTGAGCGGTGTCGACGTGGATTTCGCCGCCGCTTGTTTCACCGCCATCATGGGTCCATCCGGGTCCGGCAAATCGACTCTCTTGAACCTTCTGGCCGGTTTGGACAAACCGAGCGCTGGCTCGGTCCAGTTCGGCGGCCAAGATCTGAGCGCTTTCAGCGACAGGGAATTGACCCTTTGGCGCCGGACCCATGTCGGTTTTGTCTTCCAGTCTTTCAACCTGCTGCCCATGCTCACAGCCGAACAGAACATCCGATTGCCGCTTGACCTGGCCGGTGACCGGGTCGACCGGGACTGGTGGGAGAAGATCATCGACACTTTGGCTTTGCGCGACCGGCTGAGTCACCGGCCATCCGAGATGTCCGGCGGCCAACGCCAGCGCGTGGCCCTGGCCCGCGGCCTGATCACCCGGCCCGACGTGATCTTCGCCGATGAGCCAACCGGCAACTTGGACACCCGTTCTGGGTTCGAGGTTCTGTCGTTCTTGCGTCAGTCAGTCCGCGAATTGAGCCAGTCGGTCGTCATGGTGACGCACGACCCGGCCGCCGCCGCTTATGCGGAGCGCGTCGTCCTGCTCGCGGACGGACGTCTGGCGGGCGAAATCCTCCATCCCACGAAAGAATCGGTGCTGGCCGCACTCGATGAGCTAACGACTCCTGTGGCAGCCTGATGCTCCGCTTCACCCTCCGCCAGATGCGCCTGTCGCTGCGCCACCTGATGGCTGGCGCCGTGGCGGTAATGGTCGCCACGGCTTTCATTGCCGCCGTCATGGCTGGCTCCGGGGTGATGAGGCAGACAATCGAAAACATCATGGCCCAGCCTTACGCTAAAGCCGATCTAGTCATCGCGCGCGGTGACTTCCCGGCTCCTCAGAGGCTGCCCGCCACGGCTGTGGAGGACGCGAAAGCCTCACCCGCGGTCGCCGACGCCTTTTTGCCGGTCGCCTTCGGCGGTGAGGCCGCGACCGACTCTTTGAACGAATGGGTTTCCGTGCGCGCCGTGTCAACCGACCCGGCTTTGGCCACTTGGCCCGCTGACGAGGGACGCGAGCCAATCGACCTGGGCGAGGCCTCGGTTGGCAGTTCGCTCGCGAAGCGTCTCGATTTGGCGATAGGCGGCCAGTTTGACCTAACAGTGGCTGTTTACCCAAGGCAGAGCGATCCAATCGCTTCAGATACCGAGCCAGCGGAAACGACGGAAGACGACTCAGCCGAGGAGACGGACGGCGGATCGACGGCATCGGCGGAAGGCGGCGCGGCGGAAGCGACGGAGGGTGACTCGACGGCATCGGCGGAAGGCGGCGCGGCGGAAGCGACGCAGGGTGACTCGACGGCAGCGGCGGAAGGTGAGGCCTGGACGTGGACGGAAGGCGACTCGGCGGAGGGGACCGTCGACTTGGCCTACCCGGAACCAGAGACGCACGTCGCGCGTTTGACCGTGACAGGGTTATTCGACGATTCGGGACCGTCTTTCTCGACCCGCCCCCAAGTCCAGACGCCGTTGGCGACAATCGAACTGCTGGGTCTGTTGGATGGAGACGAGTGGGCCTACGACACCGGCTCCATGCTGATCTCTTTGCGGCCGGAGGTTGAAGACACCCCAGCGGTGCGCGCCGAAGTGGCTGAGGCCTTGGCCGCCGCCTGGGCGGGCACCAGTTGGGCGGAGTATTGCGGGGATTCACTGCAGGCCCACGTCGACGCTTCCTTCCTGGGCGGGACGCCAATGCTTGACTGCGCGGTCTGGGTGATGAGCCCAGCCGAGGCAGCCCGCGAACGGGCGCGCGCGGAATTCGGGGATGTGGACTTGGCGCGGGCGGTGGCCTTGGTCTTCGGCTTGGTGTCGCTGCTGACGGCA
>JAIRNM010000372.1 GCA_031258055.1 Bifidobacteriaceae bacterium | reverse complement strand
CTCACTCTTAAGGGACGGAGGACGGGCTGGTTGTTTCTGGGAGGTCGGCGTCATCGACGGGGGTTGGCACGGTGGCGGTGATAACCGAGCCGTCGGCCCGGACGGCGCCGGCGATGTCGCGGGCGGTCGGCGCACCGATCAGGCGCGGCCCTTGGCTGTCCAGTGGCACAACTACCGAAGCGCCGGGCGGGACTTCGACCGGTTTGCCCACCACCCGCAGTTCGACCGCTGGACCCGCCAACGAAGTGAACTCCATCTGATCTTGGGTCAAGCGCACAGCCAGGCGGGTGTCTAAGAACGTCAAGCGGAAGCTGATGCCTTGCCACAACTCCGGCAGCCGGGGCTCGAAAGACAAGTACCCGTCGGCATCGCGCAAACCGGCGAAACCGAACACTAGGGACGACCAGACGCCCCCGGCCGAAGCGACGTGAACGCCCTCGCTGGCGTTGCCATGGAGGTTGTTCAGGTCCACGTAGAGGGCGGAAAAGAAATACTTCTGGGCGAGTTCCTGGTAGCCGACTTCCGCCGCCATGATGGCTTGGGCCACGGCGCTAAGCGACGAATCGCCGGTCGTCAGCGGGTCGTAATAGTCGAAGTCGGCCAGTTTCTCGGCTGCCGTGAAGTCGTTCGAACAGAGGAACTGGGCCAGCACCACATCGGTTTGCTTGAGGACCTGGAAGCGGTAGATCACCAAGGGATGGAAGTGCAACAGCAGCGGCCGCTGAGAGGGCGGCGTAGAGTCCAGGTCCCACAGTTCCTTCAGGAGAAACTGATCGTCCTGAGGATGGATGCCGAGCGATGAGTCGTAGGGGATATGCATCGCCTCGGCCGCTTCGAGCCAGTTGGCGGGTTCGGCTGGTTCCAAGCGTAACCGCGCGACCGCCTTTGAGTACGCCACCGGGTCGGATGTCTCCAGCATTCGCAGAGACCGAGCCGCTGAACGCAGGTTGAAGCGCGCCATCACATTGGTGAACAGGTTGTCGTTGACCACGGTGGTGTACTCGTCTGGGCCGGTCACGCCGTGAATATAGAACTCCGTGGCGGCGCCCCGGCCAGAACGTCGCATGAAGCCCAAACCGTGCCACATTCGCGCTGTCTCCACCAATATGTCGATCGCTTCGCGCGCCAAGAACCCCGTGTCGCCGGTCGCCCGCAAATACTGCGTCAGCGCGTAGGCGATGTCCGCGTCGATGTGATACTGGGCGGTGCCCGCGGCGTAGAAGGCGGAGGCCTCCTCGCCGTTGATGGTTCGCCACGGATAGAGCGCGCCTACTTCCGAAAGCTCCTGGGCGCGGCGCCGGGCGGCATCGAGCATGGTGTAACGGAAGCGCAGGGCATTGCGCGCCCAACGCGGTGTGGTGTACGTCAAGAACGGCAGGATGTAGATTTCGGCGTCCCAGAAATAGTGCCCGGAATAGCCGGACCCAGTCACACCCTTGGCTGGAATGCCAACTCCTTCCGCCCGGGCCGAGGCTTGCAGCGCCTGGTACAGATTCCAGCGGACCGCCTGCTGACTGGCGCCCTGGTCCTCGACCACGACATCGGACCGTTCCCAGAATCCGTCCATGAAGGCACGTTGGTCTTCGAGGAGACGGTCAATGCCGCGTTCGCAGGCTCGCTCCAGGGTCAAACGGCAACGGTCGCGCAGTTCGACATTCGGCACGCCGCGCGAGGAATGGTAAGCGACCAATTTGGTCAGGCGCAGTGGCACCCCGGCCTGGGCGCGGATGGTGAAGCGGGTCTCGGCCAGGTCCGGCCCCAGGGTGTCAGTCCGGCTGAATTCGTTGTCGGTCGACAACTGGTGGTCGGCGCCGACTGTTACGGTCATGCCGGAGTTGGTGCAGCGGTAGCCGAGGAAGACCATGCCGCTGGCCTCGTCTTGTTCGCTGAGGGTGGGTTGGAGCACGCGCAGCGGGAAGGTTTCCGTCTTGCGCGGATCCCAAGCGGGGTTACCCGCGTCCGGGCCGGAAACATGGTATTCGTCCTCGCCGTCCTGGCGGTTGATGATCTGCGAGGACAACGTCACGGGCGCGTCCCGGTCGACCGTCACCTCATAGGTCATGACCGCCAGATGACGCTCGGTGAAAGATGTCATGCGGGTCGCCAATATCCGCGCCCGCTTGCCGGAAGGTGTCCGCCAAACCAGCTCCCGCGTTAGCCGACCGTCCCGAAAACTCAACGAACGATTGTATTCTTGCAGGTCAGCGACGGTCAGTAGGAGCGGTTCGTCGTCAATGTAGAGCCTGATGAGTTTGGCGTCCGGGACGTTGACCATAGTCTGGCCGACAGTCGCGAAGCCGTACGCTTCCTCGGCGTGGCGGATCCGGAAAGTCTCATGGAAGCCGTTGATATAGGTGCCGTGCTCGTAGGCGACGCGCCCTTCTTCCGGGTTGCCACGCATCCCCAGGTAGCCGTTGCCGACAGCGAAGAGTGTCTCGGTGACGCCAATGTCGCGCTCGGCGAAGGCGACCTCCGTCAAGGCCCAGGGATCGACCGGGAAGCGCGTGCGGTCCATTGGGTCAGCAATCGGTTGCCAAATCACAGCGATCCCTTCGTGGACGATCCTTTGTTGAAGGCTCTGCCTACCTTGCCACATTCGCGCGCCTGCGCTCGCGTCTGATCGCCGCCGCGGCGTAATCTGAAATCATCATGACCCGAATTGACTTGCCTACCCACGTCCC
>JAIRNM010000371.1 GCA_031258055.1 Bifidobacteriaceae bacterium | reverse complement strand
CCTTGGCCCTGCGCGCGGATTACAGGGTGCGCCAAGCGGCCCAGGTCACAAAGGCTGTCAACGCGCCGCTAAGCTGGATCGTTTTGGATTGTGCGGACCCTTTCGCAGGCACCAACGATCCGATCAAAGCCCAGCCGGACCTGCCCGTTTCGGCGTGTTTAGTCACTTGTTCCGCGTTGCGCTACGGCGATTCGGTGGTTTGGGACCAGCTTTTGTCGCTGACGCCCAAGACCGCGCCGGTCGCCCTGGTGGTCAGCCGAGTTCCGCCCGAGGCCTGGGAAACGATCGAACGAGATGTCAACCAGCGGCTAATCAAGCATGGCCTTGAACACGTACCGGTGTTCCAGATTTCGGCGGTCGAGGGCGCGGCGCCTGAGATGCTGGAGGAGAGCGCTGTAGCACCGTTGCGCGGGTGGCTGGAGCGCCACTTCCCACTGGCCGAGCGCACCGCCGACAGCCCCGACGTCAGAGAAGTCGTGCGCGACTTGGCTACCCGAGCAGCCGCGTTGGCTAGCGCCCAGACGGTTCACCAGGCTTCGGTCGATCTGCTGCGCGCCGCCAGTGAGGCGATGGTCGCCAGCGCCGCTGAAGCGGCAGCTGACTTCAAGCCCGGGCCGCCGGACCCGGACCTGACCGCGACCTGGCTCAGTTTGACCGGGCCGCAGGGCCCTCTCGGTCACGTTGACCTCAGCCAGGAGCCCACCGCCGACCAGTCCGCCCGCCAAGCTGCCGGTTTGGCCAAGTTGGGCCAAGCGGTGGCCGATGCCGTCCAGGACAGCTTTCGCCAAGTCATGACCACTGCCCGCGCGGCCATGGTGGCGCTGTGGCAGGGTGACCAGGTGCCGGAGGGTGCCAGCGCTCTGGCTGAAAAGCGCGGTTTGGTCCAAGCCGAGTTGACGGCGGAGTTATCCGGCAGCGCCGGTTACGGCCTTTGGGTGGAGGGCCTGACAGCCCGTTTGCGCGCGAACAATGGCACCGCCGCCGCCCGCGCGCTAGGAGCAAAGCTCCCACCAGCAAAAACGCGGCAATACGGCACTGCCGGACAGAGTCGAAATCCCGCTGGGGGAGTGTTGCCTGACACTCTCTTAGGCCGGACCGGTTTGGTGGCGCTGATCCAGGCGGCGGTCTTGGGGGTGGAAGGGGCGGCTGACCTGCTCGGGCGGTGGCTCGGCCCAGAGCGGGACCGAGTGCTGAATGAAGGGCGCGAGGCTTTGCGTGAAGCCCGGGCGGGGGTGGCCAGGCTGGCCCTAGTGCTGTTCGCTGACGCGGTGCGGGAAGTTGAGCGAGCGGCATCGGGCAAGCTGCCGGAATTGGCGGACCGCTTGGCTTACGCGGCCAACCAAGGGCAGGGTCCGCGGGCGCGGCCCGGCGCCGCTTCCGATGCACCGCAGCCGACGCGGGGTTTAGGAACGGGCTCTAGGGAAGTGGACTCATGACCGATCAAGCGGTGGCGCGGCTGCGGCGGGGGATCGCCGACCTGCGGGCGGCGGCAGAGCTGAGTGCCAAGCATTTCCCGGCCGAGTTGGGGCAGTCGGCTCTGGCGGCGGCGGAGCGTTTGACGGAGCGGGCGGACCGGGGCTTGGACCACACCATTGTGGCGCTGAGTGGCGGTACGGGTTCGGGCAAGTCGTCGCTGTTCAATGCGATTGCTGAGATGCCGTTCGCCAAGGTCGGATTGGTGCGCCCGACCACCACCAAGGTGACGGCGTGCGTCTGGGGGACGGGCGCGGAAGAACTGCTTGACTGGCTGGGCATGGAGCGAGGCAGTTGGATCAAGCGCGATTCAGTGCTGGAATCACACATCGGCGAACTGCGCGGACTGATCCTGCTGGACCTGCCGGACTATGATTCAGCTTGGCGTTCCAACCACCTGATAGCCGAACGGGTGTTGCCCTTGGTGGACGTGTTGATCTGGGTGACTGATCCCCAGAAATGCGCTGATCCGACGCTCGACGAGCGGTTTGTTGCCACCGCCCGGGCGCATCCGGGCCGCACCGCGATGGTGGTCCTCAACCAGATCGACACGGTCGCTCCAGCCGACGGCGAACGGATTGCCAGTGCTCTTGTCGAACGGCTTGTGGTAAACCATTTGACAGATCCGATTGTGGCGTTGACTTCGGCTAAGACCGGTGCTGGAATCGATCAACTACGGGCTGGACTGATGGGGCGGGCCGGGCACCGGACGTTGGCGTTGGTCCGGGCGGAAGGGGAGTTAGCGGCAGCGGCTAAGGAACTGGCGGTGGCGACCGAGGCGGACTCCCCGAGTGTGATTGGCGATGGACTCCGCCGCACTCACAAGGCTGTGGTTGACGCCCTGATTGTGGCGGCTATCGGACCGGATGGCATCAACCAGCCACGCCCACCGGACGAACCGGCGGTGCGCCAAGCCGTTTCAGCTTGGATGGCGGACCTCGCCCATGAATTGCCGGAACGGTGGGCGGGAGCGGTTTTGTCGGCCTTGGCTTCACCGGAGGATCTGGCCGCGCGCCTGGAAGCGGCTCTGCGACCGCTGGCGCCTCCCGCGCGGGCTGGCTTTTGGCGTCGATTGTTTGGGGGAGCCCAGGTGCAGCGCGAGCGTCGGGAGGCTTTTGAGAATTCAGTCCGGGCCGTCTTCGACCCGATCATTGGACTGGCTTTGACCGGGCCCACCCGCGCTGTCATTGATGACCGTGATCGGCTGGCCTCTCTGCTGGCGGGAATAGCGGCCGAGCCGTAACGCCGCGACCCGCCCGACAGCCCTGGTCTGCCGCGTTTCCGCTGATCAGAGGGTCGCTCTGAGCCTCCGCAAGGCGAGTCGCGAAGGGTGTTGTCGGCCGCCCTCGCTAGGGGTTATCCACAGGCATCTTCTTTCTGGGCTGTGGCGTGGTCGGATCTGGTGCACCATCTTGCGCAGAGGCGTGGAACGGTCCGCGCCGTGACCAATCCAAAGGAGCACTGGTAATGAACAACGAAATCTCAATCACAGTCGAAGGCTGGGTGGCCCGGCCACCTCAAAGATTCAGCCGCGACGCTTCGAGTTGGGTGACCTTCCGGGTCGGTTCGACCGCTTGGTGGTGGGACGCCCAGGGCGAGCGCCACGATGCGCCGACCACTTGGCTAGAGGTCAAGATCAGCCAGCCCGACCTAGCGGAGAATGTTCTCCTGTCGGTGAAGAAGGGGGACGCGGTGATCGTTTTGGGCCGTCTGTCGCAGCATTACTGGACCGACGGTGACGGCAAAGACCGCACCTCAATGCAGATCAACGCCCGGTCGGTGGGGCCAAACCTGCGCTGGGGCAAAGCTGACTTCTGTCGGCGCCCGTCGGAGCAAGTGGCGGCGGCCCAATCGGGCGCCGCCGACCAGTCAGTGGAGGTAGACCAGCCGACGGGAGCGGACCAGCCGACGGGTGCGGACCGGCCAGTGAGGGCGGATCAGCCAGTGGAGGTGGGCCAGCTAGCGGGCGTGGACCAGTCAACGGACGCGAACCTGTCGGTGGACGCGGCGCCAAACTTCGTGGAAGACGCCTTCAACGCGGTCGATGCGGCTGAACTGGACGGTGCGCGGGTACCCTAGTGCGGTGCCTGAGTTCATCTATGTAATGAAGCGCGCCCGCAAGGCCCACGGCGACAAAGTCATCTTGGATGACGTCACCTTGGCCTTCTATCCCGGCGCCAAGATTGGTGTGGTAGGACCCAACGGGGCCGGTAAGTCGTCGGTTCTGAAGATCATGGCCGGTTTGGACCAGCCGTCGAATGGGGAAGCCAACCTCACGCCCGGCTTCTCGGTTGGGATGCTTCAACAAGAGCCTCCATTGAACGAGGACAAGACCGTGTTCGGCAACGTCGAGGAGGGCGTTGCCGCCATCAAGGCGAAGCTGGACCGCTTCAACCAGATCAGCGAGGAGTTGGCCAGTCCGGACGCTGACTATGACCGCCTCCTTGGAGAAATGGGGGAGTTGCAAGAGGCCCTCGACCACGCTGGCGCTTGGGATTTGGAGTCGCGCCTGGAACAAGCCATGGACGCCTTGCGCTGCCCGCCGCCGGACACACCCGTGTCCATTCTGTCCGGCGGAGAGCGGCGCCGGGTGGCGCTGTGCAAACTGTTACTAGAGCAGCCGGACCTGCTCCTCTTAGATGAGCCCACCAACCACCTGGACGCTGAATCCGTCCAATGGCTGGAACAGCACTTGTCCGTGTACCCGGGAGCGGTCCTGGCCGTCACCCACGACCGCTACTTCTTGGACAACGTTGCTGAATGGATTCTTGAGTTGGATCGGGGGCGGGCCTACGCCTACGAAGGCAATTATTCCGTTTACCTGGAGAAGAAGCAGGAGCGGCTCCAGGTCCAGGGTCAAAAGGATGCCAAACTGGCCAAGCGCCTAGCCGACGAACTCGCTTGGGTGCGTCAAAACGCCAAGGGCCGCCAAGCCAAGTCGAAAGCCCGCCTTCAGCGCTACGAGGAGATGGCGGCTGAAGCCGAACGGACGCGGAAACTTGACCTCGATGAGATTCAGATCCCGCCTGGCCCGCGGCTCGGCTCAATTGTCATTGAGGCGGCTGATCTCCGTAAGGGCTTCGATGACCGGGTACTGATAGACGGGTTGTCGTTCTCTTTGCCGAAGAACGGCATCGTCGGCGTGATCGGTCCCAACGGGGTCGGGAAGACCACCCTGTTCAAGACTGTTGTGGGTATGGAACCGCTCGACGCGGGCGAATTGAAGATCGGCGAGACAGTCAAGATCTCCTATGTCGACCAGGGCCGATCCGGGATTGACCCAGACAAAAGCGTCTGGCAGGTCGTTTCGGACGGGCTGGATTACATCAAGGTGGGTCAGGTCGAGATGCCATCGCGGGCTTATGTCTCGGCTTTCGGCTTCAAGGGCCCAGACCAGCAGAAACCGGCGGGGGTGCTGTCAGGGGGTGAGCGTAACCGGCTCAATCTTGCTCTAACCCTGAAGCAAGGCGGCAACTTGCTGCTCCTGGACGAGCCGACCAATGACCTGGACGTTGAGACTCTGTCTTCGCTTGAGAACGCCTTACTCAATTTCCCTGGCTGTGCGGTGGTGGTTTCGCACGACCGCTGGTTCCTCGACCGTGTGGCGACCCACATTTTGGCCTATGAGGGCAACGATGAGGACCCCAGCCACTGGTTCTGGTTCGAGGGGAACTTCGCTGCTTATGAGGCGAACAAAGTCGACCGGCTTGGCCCCGAAGCGGCCAGGCCTCACCGCGTGACCTACCGGCGCCTGCGCCGTGACTAAACCACGAACCCGCTCGAGCTTCTCCCAATGAACTGAGTTGTGGCTTCTCGGGGAGCCGCGACCGATCCGACCGGAGGGAGCGGACTTCGTGGACTGCTAGCTGGACGTTCACACACTTTCTTCGCCATCGGGAGCCCGGGCGTGTTACCCTCGTCACATTGTTACCGTCCAATCCTCTCGCCGCGCGGTTGATGACTAGCGCAGATTGATCGCCTTGGTACTCAAGATGCTGGAAAGACTCGGTGGGGCCCGCAATATTGCCCACCTGGAGGTCTGCCCAACGCGTTTACGGGTCGAAGTCGATAATCCGGCCCTGGTGGACGCGCCCGGCCTGCGCGCCCTTGGCGCCTACGGCGTGGTCGTATCGGGCCATGTCGTACAGGTTGTGGTCGGCGGCCAAGCCGCCGATTTGGCGCGCGAACTCAAGACCCAATTGAAGGAACTCTCCGCCCTAGTCTCCTAACTCCCGTTGAGGTGAGTGCGAAAGATGTCATTTCCGGAAGCCGCGACCAAGCGCGGTGTTTTCGATCCCCTGGCCTTGGTCTTCGCCCCGATCGGACATTTCGGACGATG
>JAIRNM010000244.1 GCA_031258055.1 Bifidobacteriaceae bacterium | reverse complement strand
GTCACATGCGGCCGAGCTGGTCACAGCCGCCACCGCTGACGCGCTCGGCACTTGGATAGCGGGGAAATCCAACCCGTGCCCCGCCGGGGAGGTAGCCGTGGGACCTAGCGGGCCGCGCTAGCCAGTTGATTTCCCACCTTGTTCCTCCCAAGCAGACCTGAATGCACCGGGTAGCGGGCCCAGCCAATGGGGACTGGGAGCCCGCATGGATACCTGACACTGGCGCGCACAACGTTGACAGTGGCCGGTGCCGTCGGGCCAGGTCTGTGGGCGGCATCGAGCATCGCGGCGCGAGCCGAGCGCAATCAACCTTTGATGGCGCCATGGAGCATCCCGCTGATGAAGTGCCGTTGGAAGAACAGGTACACCACAAGGGGAGGAAGCATGGTCAGCAATGTGGCGGCGGATAACCCGGGCACATCTAATGTGTATTCGCCCGCAAATGATCCCAGGCCGGCAGGTGCTGTGCGTTTGCCGGGGCTGGTAATGAGCACCAACGGCAACAGGAACTGGTTCCATGACCAAATGAAGTAGAGCACTCCCAGAGTGGTCATGGATGGCCGGGCTCCTGGCAGCAAAACTCTCCACAGAATCACGCGTCGGCTGGCGCCATCAAGCTGGGCTGCCTCAATCAAGCTTGATGGCAGTGACGCGAAATGGGCCGTCATCCAGAAAGTGCCGAACGGCATGAAAAGACCGATTTCGGCCAGGATTACTCCTTGGTACGAATTCAACAATCCCACCTGGGAAAAGTCGTGATACAGCGGGATGATCATTAGTTCAATCGGCAGGGTTAGTCCCAGGATCAGGAAAAGGTAGATTGGCTTGCCGAACCGTAGCTTGAGCGTTCCCAGGGCATAGCCCGCCATCAACGCACAGATCATCGCGATGGGCACCACGAAGAGAATCACAATCAAGCTGGACATCATCAAGTCACTGAATCCAGCCTTGTCCCATGCATACATGAATGTGTCAAGCGACCATCGGTCCGGCCACTGCAACCCCATCACCGGGCTTCCAGGTTCCTTCATTGCCGCGAACAGTGCCGCCACTAACGGGAATAGCGTGACAAGCATCATTGCCAGCAAGACCACATGGGAGGCGATGGAGGCTTTCGTTGAACCCTTCACTCTTCGTCTCCATTACTACTGACCTTGTTGATGATGAGGACGTAGACGGCCATGATGAGGGTCAGGCCAACGGCCACTGCCGATGCCGCGCCAACCCTCCCGTTAGTGAACCCAAGGCGGTATACCAACAGTCCTGGCACGGTCGTCTCATTCCCTGGGCCGCCGTTGGTGGCCGTGTATACCAGGTCAAAGCTCGCCAGGGCAGCAATCCCAGTGATGGTCATCGCCAAAGCGATTTCCCGACGTAAGCCTGGCATGGTCACGGCTAGGAACTGGCGGAACTGGCCGGCACCGTCCACGGATGCGGCGTTGTACAGGTCGGGGTCGATCTTCTGTGCCCCGGACAGAAACAGCGTGACACATACTCCGTAAAGCAGCCATGTGCCAATCAATCCCACGGCAGGCAGGGCGGTGTCAAAGTTTCCAAGCCACCCTTCTTGGGGCCCGTGCAACCCAATGGCCCGCAACACCTGCTCTAGCGGTCCGGATGTGGAGTACATCCAGCGCCAAATCACCCCAATAGCAACAAGGGCGACGACCTGGGGAAGAAAGAAGGCCGTTCGGTAAACGGTCATTCCTCTTCGCCCTCGGTAGCCCAGCAGCATCGTCACTAGTAAGCCGAGTATCACCGGCAAGACCGCGAAAAACACCAGAAGCACGACGGAATGAATCACCGCACCGGAAAGCAAGGGCTCAGTCACCATTCGGCCGAAGTTCGACACTCCGGCCCAGACCGCATCCGTCAGGCCATTCCAATCCCAGAACGAGTACCAAAATGTCTGGACTGCAGGAACAACTACGAAGGCCGTGAAAAAGATCACCGCAGGAAGCAGGTAGAGGTAGCCCAGCCAGTCGGATCGCCGTTTCCGGCGCATAAGTGACCTCCTTCATCCAGGACACTGGATGGAGCAGTTGGGAAGTTGTGGCATGGACAGCCAAATCGCCATGCCACCAACGTCAGAGGGTTACTGGTGGTATTCGGCCCAGTCAGCCTGGACCTCGACAACCATTTCTTGGGCCGTCTTCTTTTCGCCGAAAAGAAGCTGAATGTCTGCCGTGATCAGATCAAGGAGTGTTGGGGCTGCCTGGTCTGGCCAAACAAGGGCTGCGTCATCCTCCACCACTTTGGCGAAGCCTGCCGCGATCTCGCCGTTGACTCCTGTCAGTCCCTCATTGGCCGCCGGGTTGCAGGACAACTGGCCCGAGTCGGTGATGACTTTGCCGGCCTCCGGTGAGAACATGAAGTTCAAGAACGCCGCCGCAGCATCAGGATGCTGAGTTTTTGCCGAAACCGAATAGGCTGCGACTGAGGCGTTGGTCACCGACGGGCCGTCCGCTGTAACGTGGGGAAGCAAGTAGAAGCCGACGTTGCCAGCTCCCAGTTCCTTCTCAAACATGCCGCCCTGCCAGGACCCGTCAATTATGTAGACTGCCTCACCAGCGGCGAACCTTGCGGCTGCGTCCGTGTCGGCTGTTCCATTGGCATCCGCAGGGTAGTAGCCATTGGCGAACCACTCCTGGAAGCGTGACGTGGCCTGTTTGGCACAGTCTATGTCCAGCGATGCGCCGGCCTTGCCGAACAGCCAGTCCTTTTGGACTGCGGGCTCGCAGTAGGAGTTGAGAACTCCCGCCCAGTTGTGAATCCCGCCATAGTCGAGCGCGCCGATCATGAGCGGTAATAGGCCGCCATCCTTGGCCTTCTTGAGGTTAGCTTCGAATGCGTCGAGGTCTGATGGTGCGGCATCAAGGCCCGCCTGTGCCTCTAGCGTCTTGTTGACGAAAACGCCCAGCACCGGGACAAGATAGGGAGCTGCGATGAGTCGGCCTTCGCCCATCCGCTTGCCGTCGTCGGAGAACCTCGTCTGGTCAAGCAAGGATGACGCGATCAGGTCGTTCCAGCCGTACTCGCTGGCATAAGGCTCAAGGTCGAGTATCAGCCCGGCTGCGTTCAGGTCGCGCATAGGCGTGTTGTACTGGGCGACATCGGGCGGATTGTCGGATTGCATGTTGAGACTAATTGTCTTCTGATAGTCGGCGGCCGAGGTGAACTCATACTCGACGTCGATGTTCGGGTACTTCTTCTCGAATTCTTCGATAATGCCTGCTGAGACCGCTGAATCATCCCAACCAGCTACCCGGATCTTTGCCTGTGTGGCGACTTCAGTCGAAACTGATGACGGCGCCTCGCTCGTTGAGTCGGTCTTGGAGCCAGAGCTAGGGGCACAGCCCATCAGCGCTGCCGCAACCACTGCGCAAGATGCTAGTAGGGCTTTTCTTGTGTTCATTCATGCTTCCTTTCGCTGAACCTGATGTGTCTAAGTGAGAAGCGGTAGCTATTTCCTTCAGATTCTCCAGACCGGACAAACCAGTTTGACTGCAGGTATCCGCCCAGGCCGTCGGCGTCAAGGAACTTTGACGGCAGGCTAGTGGCGTAGCCGCCGTGCCACGGCTTGGCTGAACCCGGCCCCCTCCAGGGGTACTCGCCAAAGTGGAAGGAGCCGAAAAGCGCCCAAGGCCCCCATGGAGTTGGCGAACAGTAGAACTCGAAGGTGAACTCGGTCCATGAGCTGTAGACAAGGCAGCGCAGAGGTTCGATCCAAACCACCCCGCCCTGTGATATTGGACTGGCGTAGCCACCTTTGGCCATGTCCCCCACGAAAATCCTGCGCTTATCAACTAGTACAGGCTTCCGGTCGCGAATGCTCTTGGACCATTGGGGTCTTTCTGCATCGCTGCCCCCTGCAAAAAACTCCCAAGCACGAAGCTCCGTGGCGTGGTGAAGGGGAAAGCGGGCCAAATGGAGTTTGTCAGGATCTTGGACAAACTGGGTGTAGGACGACCGCCAGCAATGATCCAGACCAAAGGCATAGCCGAACTCGCCGTTGGCCTGCGGGCATATTCTGGCAAATGATTCTGCCTGCGACTGGGATTGCCCGAAGTCAAGGAACATGATGGTGGTGAATATGCCTCCTGTGAAGGCGGGCTCCTCGCATTCCCATGACTGCCCGTAGTCGTCTGACGTGGCCAAGCTTGCGGTTGGCGAATGATTGAAGGCGTGGTCACCCTCCCCGAATCCCAGCTCCTGAACCGCCAAGACCAACCGGTCATGGCCCAAGCCACAGGCGGGCACCGCGATCATGCCGGTTGGCTTGCGGTTGTACCTGGCGGGGTCTCCCCAAATAGGGCAGATTTGATCTCCCGCTGCCAACCTTTGGCCAGTCAATCCGGCCTTCGGTGTGCCGCTAATGCGATTCACCACCACGTCACTCCAACCGCCGGGGCCAAAGCCAGCCCCGTCGCCACAGGCGGAATAGAGATGGCTGTCGTCAGCCCAGGCGCTGGGCCACAGGTCACCGTCACTGTCACTGCCTGCGGTCTCAGCCGGTTCGACCTCGGCGACCTGTAGCGAGATGGCATTGTCCAAGGGCTCCAAACCTCCTTGTTGGGCACACATAGTAATCGATTACTGGCGAGGCTAGCAACGCGATGCTGGCGGGTCAATAGGTTTGCCCTAGGTCACGGACAGGTAACGGCCATTACAATCAGCGTCGGTTCCATCTTGAACTGCACTTTCCCCACTTCCTGGAGAAATCGCTTACAGCTAGATACGTTCTTGCATGCGTCATTCGCGCGCTGGAGACGTACCTGGGTCTGGTGCCGCCTCCTTGCCAAGGTGGATCTCCATTGTGTCCGCCGCGGGAAGGCGCTTACGTGCGGGCTTGTTCGGCAGTGCCCTGGGTGGCGCATCGAAGAAGGGTTCGCGAAGCGCGCAGCCGCTGGCCAGCCTAGATTCCAGATTTCGCGGACATTCTTTTGTGAGCCAAGACGGGCCCCGACTAGCCTCACGTTTGCGTTGCCGACAACGTAAAAGTGAGGCAGGCGACCACTTTTCGCGGGCATATTGACTTGAGGCAAGACGGGCCGGAAGCGAAGCGATTTGGGTCATTGATGTCTCACATGTAGAGTCCAAAGCGCTGTTGGGAAAGGTCGAGCCCGTCGGGTTTGGTCACTGCGGCATTCCCAAGACGGTTTCGAGTAGGCCGTGCAGCCCCGGCATGTCGAAGTTCTACGCTCTGCCAAAACAGTGTTCTGTTCCAATGCAGCAAATAGTCGGATGACCGACGTCACCGTCCAAATAAGACCTCACCTCGCCCTAGCCAAACTAACCACTTTAGTTGACCCCCAGGACACGTCCTGCCTAGGATCATCGAATGGTAATCTTAGTTTCATGAATGCCACTCAGGTTGAATCAATTGGCACGTGTTTCAAGGTGAAGGTGCGCGGCCAAGGCCGGGTGGTGTTGCCCAGGGCGCTGCGCCAGCGCCGCGGCTGGGCTGACGGCGCCGAGTTGATGGTGCTCGACACGGCGGACGGAGTGATGATCGTCACCGAAGACGAACTCGAGCGGGTTGTCCAAAGCCGGTTCCGCCAGGAAGCGTCGGTCGTAGACGAACTGCTGGCCGACAGGCGCCGCCAGGCTGAAGTGGACCGGGCATGACAGAGAAGGACGTTCCCAGCGGCCGCGTTTTCGACGCGTCCGCCCTGCTGGCTTACGTGTTCGACGAGCCCGGCGCGGACACCGTGCGGCTCTACCTACGGAGCGGCCCGGCCGTGTGTTCAGCGGCGAACTGGTCGGAACTGGCCCAGAAGGTCCATCAGAAGGGGCAGGACTGGGCGCTGGCCAAGGGGCTGTTGGCGCCTCGACTTGTGATTGAGCCCGTCACGGCGGCGGACGGTGAAGCGGCGGCGCTGCTTTGGCGCGATTATCCACAGTTTTCGCTGGGGGACCGGCTGTGTTTGGCGCTCTCCTCGCGTTTGGGATGGCCAGCATTGACGGCCGATGCCGCCTGGCTGGCCTTTGAGGGAGCCGAACTGATCCGCTGAGTCCCCGACCGCGGCCGGTTTGGGTGGCCGCTTTCGGGGACTGGGAGAATTGGGTTCATGCGGGTGGTATTGGCTCCTGATTCGTTTAAGGGTTCGCTTGACGCGCTAGCAGCGGCTAAGGCCATGGCTGCTGGCGTTGCTTTGGCTTTGTCTGGCGCGGCGGTGGAGTTGTTTCCGATGGCGGATGGGGGCGAGGGGACCGTCCGGGTACTTCGGGACGCGGCGCCGGGTAGCGTGTCCAAGACCGTCCAGACCACGGACGCTTTGGGGCGGGCGACCAGCGCTCGTTACCTCATGACTGCCGATGGCGTCGCGATGGTTGAGTTAGCCGAAGCGTCTGGCTTGCCAGCCGTCGCGGATCGCCTTAGCGCCGGTGAGGCTACGACTTTGGGCACTGGCGTGGTTGTCAAGGATGCCCTTGGGGCGGGAGCAAGGCAGATTGTCTTGTTCTTGGGGGGTTCGGCCACGAGTGATGGTGGCGCTGGGATCCTCCAGGCGCTGGGCGCGCGGTTAACCGATAAGGAAGGCAAGACGCTAGAGCCGGGCGGTGCGGCCTTAGCCCGAATTGACAAGATTGATCTGACCGGGCTGATGCCCAAGGCGCGGGCTGCGCGTTGGCGTCTGGCCGTGGATGTCACCAACCCGTTGACTGGTCCGCGCGGCGCTGCCGCTGTTTTCGGCCCTCAGAAGGGAGCTTCGCCCCCGGACGTTGCGCTGTTGGATCGTGCTCTGGCTGTTTGGGCCCAGACGCTGTCCAGTCAGGTTGGGCCGGTCGATCCGACGGCGCCAGGTCTGGGTGCGGCTGGCGGCACCCCGGCCGCTATTGTGGCCGCGTTCGGCGCGGAGCTGACTTCGGGCGCTGAGTTGGTCGCTGAATCGACTGGCCTGGTCGCGGCGCTGCCCGGCGCTGATCTGCTGATCACGGGCGAGGGTTCTTTCGACGCGCAGTCCTTGGATGGCAAAGTTGTCGGCACGCTCGCCGCGTTGGCTGCTTCCACCCGTGTGCCGGTTTTGGTGATCGCGGGAAGCGTGGCTGGGCCGTGGGGGGCTCGCCGCCAGGCTGGGATCATTGGCGCCCGTTCACTCGCCGACGGGCCGCGCGACCTGGCCTACCTCAAGTCACATGCGGCCGAGCTGGTCACAGCCGCCACCGCTGACGCGCTCGGCACTTGGATAGCGGGGAAATCCAGCTGGCGCGCACAACCTTGACAGCGGTCGATGCCGTAACCGTCGCCGTCGCCGTCGTCGAAGCCCTAAGTCCGGCCTAATAGCGTGCCCTCCACGGGCACTAGTTGGCTCTCGGGCAAAACGATCAACTCGGTTGGCGGCGGTGTGGCACGGGTCTGGCGTAAAACCCTCCTTGAGGATCAAGCGGGGTGGTGAGTGATGCCATTGACCGAAGGGCGGGTGTTTGCTGCCAAGGGGTCCTGGTTGGTCTAGGGCAGGATGGAATCATGTGGTTGCAGATAATTGGCTGGGCTGGTTCGGCGCTACTGGTTTACTCCGTCTTGCAGGTGCGGGTGATGCGTTTCCGGGTTGCCAATATGTGCAGTTGCGTGGTGTTGGCCTTCTTCAACGCGATGATCGAGGCTTGGCCCATGGTCGGCATGAACGTGGCGCTGACCTTGATCAACGCGTACTTCATAGTGAAGTTATTCCGCGACAAGCGCAAGGGTAAAGCCTTCCAGTTCGCCCTGGCGCGGCCCGGCGACCAAGTAGTGACGTGGTTCGCTGAGCGCCACCATCAGGACATAGTGACTTTCTACCCGGGAATCATGGAATCCTTGGCCGACCCGGCGGTTGGCGGAGGGACCGAAGCGGCTTTGCTTTTCCACGAGGACGCTGCCATCGGCCTGGTGGTCTTCAGCATTGATCCAACCGACCCGGCGTTTGGCGAACTCATGGGCGACTACGTGGTTCCGTCCTACCGCGATTACACCCCCGGAAGATTTGTCTTCTCCGCCGGGGGGCCGCTCGCGGCGGCCGGTATTCATCACATACGATCCGATTGGATGATGCCGCCCACCACCAAGTATCTGCGGGCCATGGGTTTCGCGGAGGCCGGCGACGGCCGCCTAGCGCGGAGCATTGGCGTGGCCAACTGAGGCGATCACGGATCGGGAGTGAAACCCTCCTTGACTATCACCCGGCGGCGGCGCGCGTGCATTCGGACTAGCACCGGTACGTTGCCGTCGCGGTAGTCGTGGACCGTGGCGGGACGGTCGGGCTGGGGCTCGCCGCGCGTGATGCGTCCGATCCGCTGGATCACGGCCGCCTTGAAAGACACCGGCACCGCCAGGAACAACGTGTCGAGGCTCGGCAGGTCCAGCCCTTGGCCGCCCATCTTGTCCGTGGACACCAAGATGAAGGCCTCGCCCGCCGATGCCGTCGCCTCGACCCGGCCGAGCACCTCGCGCCGGTCTTGGCGCGGCAGGGCGCCATGCAACTCAAAAACAGGGGCATCGGTTGCCGACCTAATGGCGCTGGCCAGGGTGCCAACGTGGGCAAGCCGATTGCTCAGGACCAGACTGGAGCGACCAGCCCGGGTGGCCTCGGCAACGTGTTTCACGATCAGTTCATTGCGGGGCGCGTCGAGGGCCAACTCGGAGTAGATAGCTTGGATAGATGGTCCGTCGCGGCCCTCCTCAGCGGTTGTGAAATCCGTGTCGTGGACAGTCAGGCGGCGCGGGCTCTGGTCTGTTCGGTCAATGCGATGACGGATCGGGCCGCACTGCATGGTGATCAGGCCGTCCAAGTGGTCGCTGCGGTACGGCGTGGCCGTCAGGCCCGTCCAATAGCGCACGTTGACTTGCCGGAGCGCCGCCTCAGCCGCAGGAGCGGCGACGGCTTGGCATTCGTCGATGATTATCTGGCCGTACTCGTCCAGGA
>JAIRNM010000070.1 GCA_031258055.1 Bifidobacteriaceae bacterium | reverse complement strand
GGACGCCAGCGAACCTTGTGGCTAGTCGACACGGCCGCCGCCACCCAATCCTGACCCGCGCCATGCACCGGCGTTAGGCTGGGGCGGTGCCGGAACTGCCTGAAGTGGAAACCGTTCGCATGGGACTCGACCGGTTGCTAGTCGGCCTTCGGATTGATTCTGTAGAGGCGCTGGCGCCGGACAGCCTGCGGGGACCGATCGAACGGTTGGCCGGGCGCCGAGTCACAAGCACCTGGCGCCGGGGCAAAGTCTTAGTGCTCGAATTGGACGGAGGGTTGGCGCTGGTAGCGCACCTGAAGATGACCGGACAATTGGTTTATCGCGGCCCCGCTCCCCCGGTCTCATCCCATGAGGAAGCAGCCGCCGCTGGCGCGGAAACGGTCGTCGCCGCTGACGCCGAACCAATCGCCTTAGTGGCCAAGCCCGCCCCCAACGCCTTCGGCGGTGGCCACCCTTCCGACTCGCTGATCGGAGAACTGCCGGATTCAACCACCCGAGCGATCATCCGCTTCGAGGGCGGTGGCCAACTCTTTTTCAATGACCAACGCCGGTTCGGTTGGCTGGCGGTCATGCCCAGCGCCGAGGTGGCTAACCTGCCGCTGTTGGCCAAGATGGGGCCGGAGCCATTCGACCCGGACGCCTGGCGGCGTTTTCGGGCCCGCGCCCGGCGCCACCGCCAGGCTTCCATCAAGTCGGTGTTGCTCGACCAGTCAGTCGTGGCCGGGATTGGCAACATCTACGCCGATGAAGCCCTTTGGGCCGCCCGCGTTCATCCTGAAACCCCAGTGAAGCTAGTATCCGACCGCAAACTGAAGCAATTGTTAGAAGCCGCCGCCGCTGTCATGCGACTGTCTTTGTCGCTCGGCGGCTCAACTGATCGCAACTATGTGGACGCGGAAGGACGGCGCGGCGCCTACCTTGACTTCGCCAAAGTCTTCCGCCGCCAAGGCCAGCCCTGCGCACGCTGCGGCCGCGCCATCGTCAAGACCCGGGTGGCTGGTCGCGGCACTCATAGCTGCCCGCGCTGCCAACGCCGCCCACCCCAGCCCAGGGGATAGCGGCCGGTGCAGGCGAACCTGAGCACACGGCATCGGCGCCTTCTAGCAGGCAATATGCCTGCTACACCAATACTTAGAAGAGTCGTGACAGGAACCATGCGGGACGTTAGGCTTAGTAGTGCCTAACCCACTCCGAGCCCTATGAGAGGTAGGACATGATCAAAGCAGATCTCCAAGAAACCTACGACCTGTACATCGACGGCCAGTGGCGGCCATCTGCGGACGGTGCCACTTTCGTCGCTACTTGCCCAGCCAACGGCGAGCCGCTGGCGCGTGTGGCTGAGGCAACCAAAGAGGACGTCGACGCGGCGGTGGACGCCGCCTGGGCGGCCTTCCCGGCCTGGAAGAAAGTCGAACCAAGCGCGCGGGCCGCCATCTTGAACAAGATCGCCGACCTGATCGACGCCAACGCTGAACACCTCGCCCTAGTCGAATCGCTCGACAACGGCAAACCGATCCGGGAAACCACCGCGATCGACATCCCACTCGCATCTGACCATTTCCGTTACTTCGCCGGCGCCGTGCGGACCGAGGAAGGCACCGCCACGCTGCTGAACGAAGAAACATTGTCGCTTGTGCTGCGCGAGCCAATCGGCGTGGTCGGGCAGATCGTGCCTTGGAACTTCCCGTTCCTGATGGCCGCCTGGAAGCTGGCACCAGTGCTGGCCGCCGGTTGCTGCACCGTCTTCAAGCCGTCCTCGCTGACCTCGTTGAGCGTCCTTGAATTAGCCCGCATAGTTGGCGACGCGCTACCGAAAGGTGTCTTCAATGTGGTCACCGGCAAGGGCTCTAAGTCCGGCCAAGCCATCTTGGACCACAAGGGCTTCCGCAAGCTCGCGTTCACTGGCTCAACTGAGATTGGCTGCGCAGTGGCCAATGCCGCTTCCGACCGGTTGATCCCTGCCACCCTCGAACTGGGCGGCAAGTCAGCCAACATCTATTTCCCCGACGCCCAATGGGATATGGCGATAGACGGCCTGCAGCTTGGCATTCTGTTCAACCAGGGCCAGGTTTGCTGCGCCGGTTCGCGCGTCTTTGTCCACGAGGACATCTACGACAAGTTCATAGAGGCTGCCGTCCAGGCCTTCAAGAAGATCAAAGTCGGCCTGCCTTGGGACCCCAGCACGCAGATGGGTTCACAGGTGGACCAGAATCAGTTGGAGAAGATTCTGGGTTGGGTCGAAGAGGCCAAGTCAGAGGGTGCGAAGGTGGCGGTCGGCGGCCAGCGCGCTCCGGGCGAGGAACTCGCCAAGGGCGCCTTCATGGAGCCAACTTTGATTGTCGATGTCACCAACGACATGAAGGTGGCGCAAGAAGAAATCTTCGGCCCAGTCGCCGTTGTCATCAAGTTCAAGACGGAAGAAGAAGTCATCGCCATGGCCAACGATTCGGTCTATGGCCTTGGCGGCGCCGTTTGGACCAGGGACATCAACCGCGCCATCAGGGTGGCTCGTGCCATTGAAACCGGCCGGGTTTGGATCAACACCTACAATTCGATCCCGGCTGGTGCGCCGTTCGGCGGCTACAAGGCCTCTGGCATTGGCCGCGAGACCCACAAGGTCATCCTTGAGCACTACACCCAGCAAAAGAACATCATGGTCAACCTGTCCGAGTCGCCTTCAGGCTTCTACCCGGCTGAGTAGTCCAACACCTGTCAACGTCAGACAGGACTCAATCTAGGCTGTGCCATCCCCACCGGTTGGGGGTGGCACAGCCCTTCTATCAACGTCTGGGCAAGAGCCCTATTCCCATCTGAAGCGCAGAGGTAACCCAAGTCCTAACCCGACTGAACGCAACCGCAGGTCCGTGCGTCGCACCTAACGTTACGTCCGAATATCCGGTTTCCCCCATCACGGCGTCCGCCACAGGCGGGCTTGGATGCGGCCACAAAACCGTCACCGAAGCCCTGTTGGATAACACTGTCGGCACCGGCGCGAATAGCGCTGCCGGAGGCAGTCCGCCCGGAAGCTTGTCAGCGCCCGCGGATGGCGTCGAACGGTTTGACGATGGTCGCCGTGGCGTGGACGGCGAGGGGCGCCAATGGCAGCATCACCCAGACGCGGAGGCAGTCCCAGGCGGTAGCTTCTAGCACCACCGCAGTCAGGCGCGGGGCCATCACGCAAGCCGCGGCGACCATCCCGGCGCCCACCGGCGCCGCCGTGGCGAACAGGAAATCCACTGACACCATTGTCGCCAGGCGTGCGCCCCGCAGTCCCATGAGGCCATAGAGGCCCACCTCGGCGCGCCGCGCCAGCCACAGAGCCACCTGGAAGATGGTGACAACCAACACAACAGCCAAGGGCGCCCAGCGCGAGAGTCTGTCCGCAAGCTGGTCGGCGGGGCTTGAAGCTAGCTGCTCGCCTGCCATGAAGGACGCGACAAACGTTGGCACCGGTTCGTCGAACCAGCCCACCAGCAACTCCTCCACCTGCTCGCGCGCTCCCGGCTCGGCCTCAACCCAACACTGTGTCAAGGCGCCCACGGGTGCCACGGGCACCACTATCGCATTGGAGAGTTCAGCTAACCGCGCCTCTGCGCTTGCCGCTACGACTTCAACGCGGTCAGCGGCTCCGACCGCCAGGTACGGCACCCAGCCTGAATCGGATATGCCGAGCCGACTCGCGACCCGCGTCCCGACCCTGGCCGACCCATCATCGGGCCGCCCCTGCAGGGTCGGCCACATCGTCGCAGCGTAGCCGGGACTGGCCTCAATCAGATCAAAGCTGACTCCGGCGTCAACAGTCGAGACAACCCGCCTGGCGCCAGCCACACCGCCAGCACTGACCACCCCGGGCAAGGCCCGCAGGCTGTCGCAGCGGGCGGCGTCCAAGCTCTGGCCATCATTGCGGTGAACCGCGAACAGATTCGAGCCCGCACGCACCAGTTCGTCGTTGTAAGCCGTGATCCGGCCGACGTCAACGGTAGGCGCCACGACAGCCAAGGCCCCAAGCAGAATCCCGACCGCCGCGGACACCGCAGTTCTGACAGGGCTGGCACGCAGATTGGCCAGCGCCTCGTTGGCCGCGAGGCGGTAAGGGAACCGGGAAGGGGCTGCCTCACGCGGCGGCATCGGACAACTGCCCACCCTCCAAGCGGTAAGCCACCGACGCGGCCTGGGCCACATACGGGTCGTGGGTAGCCACCACGACCAAGGACCCCTGGGCGGCGGCCCACACCAGACCACGGCAGACAAGCTCACGCGATTCAGGATCCAACGATGCAGTCGGCTCGTCGGCCAGAATCAGGTCGGTACCCGCCGCCAAGGCACGGGCCACCGCCACCCGCTGCCGCTCGCCCCCTGATAGCTTGTAAACCCGCTGGTCGGCCAACCGGTCAATCCCCAAGGTGACCAGGGCCGCTTCGGCCCCCTGGGCAGCCACCGGCTGCGGCAGTCCACGCGCCGCTGGCCCCAAAACCACATTGTCAAGAGCTGTGCGCCGATTCAGCAGCGCTGCGGACTGCACTATCCACTCCCAACCGACGGCGTGGCCAGGGCTTCCATCGACAAAGACGCCACCAGATGTTGCCCGCACCGCTCCCGCGATCACCCCTAATAGCGTCGTCTTACCGGATCCAGACGGCCCCATCACAGCCGCGACCCCCGGTCCTTTGAAAGCGGCGTTGAGGCCATCCAACACCCTCCTGGCGCCAAACGCCACGGTGCAATCGACCACTTCGATCAGCACCGGCGCTCCTCGGCCGCGGGGGCAATACGGACGCGCTCTCCCTGGCTGAGGGCACCGGTGACGATCGAGTTGCCGCTGGCCTCCCCCAACACCTTGACCGCCACCGGTTCAAGGGCAGTCCCGTCGACCCGTAACACACAGGTTGCGCCGTCGCCTATGGCGACTACCGCTGCTGCTGGCACCAGGAACTCGCCGACTCCTCCGGCCCGCCGCAAGCTTGCGCTAACGGAGACAGCGTTCCCCACCACTTCCGCGCTCAAGACAGCAAGCGAATCAGGCGCCACCTCGGTTCGACCGTCAGCCAAAACAAGCGTGACTGACCCGATCAGCAACGACTCACCTTCCTCTGCGGTCACCAACTCTTCAGGAGTGACTTCTCTGGCCGGCCCCGCCGCCTCGCCAGCCTCATCCAGGGCTCCGGATTCGTAAGACCCATCGGCGGAAGCCACGACCGCTCGCGACAAGGAGGGTTTAGCCGTAGCCATCGGCGTACCGGCCGCTGGGGCCGGTGCCCCCACCTGCAAATCAACCGAGGCCAGCGGATAGCTATCCTCCGGCAGGTAAACCAACCAGGCCGCCTCGAAAACCGTGCCCCTCTGGCTCGGTGCCCCTGTCGCCCGGGACCATTCCTCCACCGCCCGCTCGGTCGCCTTACCGTAAGCACCCTTATCCGCCGACAGTTCGTAACCAAACAGGGTAAGGCACTGCTGGAGCACTTCAACATTCTGGCCCTTGTCCTTCGACGCCACCATGCCCTCCATCGGATAAGCGCTCGCGCATGCCACCCGGTCCACGCCCGCCACGCGCGCCACCACATCACCAGAAGACAACAACCCGCCGGGCTCGGCAGTCACCCCTTGGACCAGACCCGTCCAGTCGGGCGCCACCAGAGCCGCCGGCGAACGCCACGTCAGCACCAACTCGACGTCCCGGATCGAACCATTGTCATTCGCCCTGACCTCACCATCAACCGCGACTGGTTCCTCGAACGAAATCGCTTGGCTGCGCTCGCCCAGCAACCAATAAGCCCCCACAGGCGCCAAGCACCAGACCACCGCGCCGATCCAAGCGAGCGCTAACCCCACCGGTCTTCCGGCTGACATCACACTTCACGACC
>JAIRNM010000055.1 GCA_031258055.1 Bifidobacteriaceae bacterium | reverse complement strand
GAGAGGGAAAGTTGGAGTTGCCATGAGACAACCATAGGTTCAGTATTGCGGGAAGGCGTGGGTCTCAAACATCGCCTGGACGAACGATTGAAGAGTGTTAGTCCGGTTCCAGTCGCGCTGAAGCTCGCATAAGACCTGCACCACACTGGTCAGCTTGGCCCCAGCGTGGTGGACGCGCCGAAGGGCGGTGTCGTGGGCGAGCAGCGACGTCCCAGCGACGGCATCGACCACCGGATAGACCTCGAAACCCTCGCCGATGGCGTCCAGGGTGGGGAAGGTCAAACAGGCCTCTGTCCACAGCGCCGCGATCAGCAGTTTCTTCCGGCCGGTGGCCAGGACCGCTTCACGAAACTCCTGGTCCTCCCAAGCGTTGATCGCTGTGCGGTCGTAGCTGGTGACGCCTTCGAGGACGGAGGCGAGGCGCGGAATGGTCGGCTGGTTGCGGCCATTAGCCACGTTGACCGTGGACAGGATGATCGGCAGGCCATAAGCGACCCCGATCTTCGAGAGCGAGACGATCTTCTCGATAATCGGCTCCTGCGGATGCGACTGAAGCGAACCCAGTTGGGTTGGCTGGTAGTCGATCACCAGTAGCGCTGCATTGGATGGGCTGAGCAAATGATCCGTCGCCGGATCGCGTGGCGGGTAACTTGTCATAGCTACCACCCTAGGCTGGCCGCGCGCCACCCGCCGCCCCGTCGCCGGATCGACCAACAAGTGGACTAGACCTATGGCTTCATTGAACCGGTCTCCAGGAAGCGGACATGCCAGCCCAGGGCGGTGCGCAGGTCATGCGGCGTGTGCTGGGAATTCGCCACCCGTTGGGCGCGTTCGAAGTACTCCTCCAAAGCCGGCCTGTAATCCGGGTGGGCGCAGTTGTCGATGACGGCGCGGGCCCGCTTGCGCGGCGCCAATCCACGCATATCGGCCAGTCCCTGCTCAGTGATGATGACCTGGACATCATGTTCGGTGTGGTCGACGTGCGAAACCATCGGCACGATGCAGGAAATATCGCCGCCCTTGGCCACCGACGGGGTCACGAAGGAAGAAATATAGGAGTTGCGGGTGAAGTCACCCGACCCGCCCAAACCGTTCTGCATCCGCGAACCCATGATGTAGTTCGAGTTGACGTTGCCATAGATGTCCGCCTCGATCAGGCCATTGCAGGCGATCACCCCGAGGCGCCGGATGACCTCGGGGTTGTTGGAGACATCCTGCGGGCGCAGAATGATCTTCTGCGAGTATTCAGCGGCGCCGTCGTTCAGTTTCTCAGCGTATTCGGGGCTGAGCGAGAAGGCTGTGGCCGACGCGACTGTCATCTTGCCGGAATCTAACAGATCGACCATGCCGTCCTGGATCACCTCGGTGTAGGACGTGATCTGGTCGAAGGGTCCATCCAACAGCCCCGCCAACACGGCGTTGGCAATGTTCCCGACCCCTGATTGGAGTGGCAACAGGCCAGCGGGGAGGCGCCCCACCTTCACTTCGTGGCTGAGGAAGTCAAGCAAATGCCCGGCGATCAATTTCGACTGGTCGTCCAGCGGCTTGAAGGGCGAGTTGCGGTCCGGCGCGTCGGTTTCGACTACCGCCACCACTTTGTCTGGGTCTATCAGAAGTGTCTTCTGCCCAATCCGGTCTCCGGCGGCGACAATCGGGATAGGAACACGATGGGGTGGCAAGGCCGGCTGGTAATAGACATCGTGCATGCCGTACAAGTCGAGCGACTGCCAGTGGTTGACTTCCAAGATGACCTGTCGGGCGGTCTCAATCCAAAGCATGTTGTTGCCGAGCGAAGAAGACGGGATCAACTCGCCGTCTTCGGTGATGGCGGTGATCTCAATGACAGCGGTGTCCAGTTTCCCAAGGAAACCAGAAGCCGTCAGCGGTCCCGACAACCCCAGGTGAATATCGCAGTAGTCGGTAACGCCCTCGTTGATTTTGCGGCGCAGGATCGGGTCGGACTGGTAAGGCATCCGCCAGCCGATGCCGTCCACTTCGGCCAGCACTCCGTCCAACTCCGGCGCCGTTGAGGCTCCCGTGAACACGCCGATCTTGAACGGCTGTCCAGCCGCGTGGATCGCTTGAATCCGGCTGGCTAGCGCACCCGGCACCGCCTTTGGGTAGCCCGATCCGGTGAATCCGGAGAATCCAACGTTGCTGCCATCTTCGATGAAGGTCGCCGCTTGTTCGGCGCTCATCACCTTGCTGCGGAACTTCTCGTTCCTAATTCGGCTCATGTGCACTCCTGATTGATGTAATCTGACGGGTGCTCCTTTGGCCTTTCTTGGTGAACACCCTGCCTCCATCTTAATAGGTCTTTAGACCTGCTTCGGACACCCTGCATCCGCGACGTCTACCGCCAACTGCCACCGGTCGCGTCAGTTGAGGTTTCGTCGTTGGGGAAGGCCCGCGCCGCTCGTGGGACATGCGCGAGCCCGTTGGTTTCGCCAAGCGAACGCGATGCGCTTGCAAGACTCGCGCCTGGCCTGATAGCTTTGCCCCGAGATCGATTAGGGAACCACATTCAGCCCCCAGGAGGCAGCTATGGCGCTGTCAAGAATGGTCGCGATCCGAGTTGGAGCGATAGGCACCGCCGCAATAGCGGTGACGAGCGCATTGATATTAGCAACACCAGACGCCCGTGCTGCAGACCCGCCGCCATACGACGAACCGTGCGCGCCGGTTGAGGCGATTTGGGCGCGTGGGTCAGGCCAGAGTCTTGAGGAAAAGGAGTACGAGCAGTTCGTCGATCAACTCCGATCACGCCTGAACGAGCAGTGGGTGCATTTCTACCAGTTGGGTACCGAGCGGGTTGATGGTTTCCAGTATCCGGCGATCCCGGTGGGAAGCACCGACTGGGAGCGGATTTCGAATAGTTTGGGAGCGTTTTTCAGTTCCGGACTGGCTAATGATTACGGACGTGGCGTCAATCAGGGGGTCCAGGAGTTGACGGCGTATGTGAGGCTGCGCCGTGTGGAGTGCCCGGACGCGTTGTTCGTGTTAGGCGGCTATTCTCAGGGCGCTCAGGTAGTTGGTCAAGCCTATTATGAGGAGTTCAGTTTCTTGGATAGGGCAAGCGTGGTCTTCACGATGCTGTTCGGTGACCCGAAGCTGTACTTGCCTGAGGGCGAGCCACGCAGCAGCGGACGCGTTCATCGCGCCAGGCCACCGAGCGCTTGTAGCGGTGGGAGCTTGTCGGAGTGGCGTCGGCTTGTACCGAACTGCCACACGCATGCTGGGTCTCTCCGCGCCCGTACGCCGTACCTGCCTGGGCCTTGGACTGACACAACGGGGCTGTGGTGTAACGACGGAGATTATGTGTGTGGCGCGGCTACCGCGCCGTGGTCGTTTGCGAGTCACTTGACTTACGCACAACCGGGCGGCCCGATAGACGAGGCTGTGCTTGAGGCGGTCCAGCGGTTGAACAAGAGGCTGCCGATGGCCAGTTTCGACACGCGTCGGTGGTTCCTTAAGGGCGGCTCTAATTCGATGGATGTCGTTTTCTTGATTGATTCGACGGGTTCAATGACGAACAGTATCGGCGCCGCCAAAGCGGAGGCCCGGGGTTTAGCTGATCAGATCCTCGACAATGGCGGACGGATCGCTTTAGCGGAGTACCGGGACGCGGAAGATGTTTTCGCAGCACGGGTTCTGGCTCCGCTGGCTAGTGACGCGACCGACTTTCAACTGGCTTTGAGCGGTATCACGGCCGAGGACAGAGGAGACACACCTGAAGCAGTGTTGCATGCGCTGAAGACTGTCATGAACGGCGTTGACTGGACGTCTGGGGCTACCAAGGCGGTGGTGTTGCTGACCGATGCGGGCTACCACGACCCGGATCTTGTGGACGGCACCACTTGGTCGGATATCCGGGCGTTGAGTTTGGCGATTGATCCGGTGAACGTCTATCCGGTAGTTTCGCCCTACATCGCTGAATCGTATGCGGCCTTGGCTGAGGCGACATCCGGACAGGTGGTGGCGGACACTGGCGACACGGCGGCGGCGCTACTGGATGCGTTAGCTAGGGTGGTGGATCGTCCGGTTGCTCAACTCCCGTTGAACGGTTATTTCGCCGAGTCTGGGCAGGCGGTGTCCTTTGATGGGAGTTCGTCGGTGTTGACGGCCTGGCTTGTTGGGGTGTTGTTGGGGCTGACGCTGGTACGCCCGCGGCGGCGTGGCGCCAGTCGGTAATGGGATTGCCATGGTTGATCTGTCGCCTGACCAGGCCACCTCACCACGGGATGCACCTACACCCGTGTCCAGCCGTCGGCGCCGTCGTCGGGTGGTCCTGGTTGGACTATTGGCCGTACTGACCGGGGCACTCGCAGCCCTAGCGGTGTTCCTAGGCGTCCAGCACGCCAAAGGCGAGGATCGTCTGGCCCGGATGGAAGCGATCCGCGCTCAACTACAAATCCCAGATGACTGGGAATTGTGGCGAGAGTCCGTCGAGAGCTACCACTGGGCGGGTACTACCTACTGCAACTTCGGTGCCACGCGCTGCCCCAAGTTTGAACTCGACTACAGATCTCCAGTTACGATCTCATCAAGGGCGGAGCTTGAGGCACTATTACCCGGCCTGGAATGGGAACCTGGTCTTGGTGACTGCCCTGCCTCGGTCGGAAGCGCGCGACCCAACGGGTGCCGTTTGAGTTCCCGTCTCGACGGCTTTGCTATCCGTATCGCAGTATATGTAGTGCCGCAAACCGAAGGCGGCAGTGTCGGAGAGGTTCGGATAGTTGTCGAAACTGACGAGTAATAGCGACCACGCCCAGAGTCAGTGTGGTGACGAGAGGATCCGCTCGCTGCCGCCGACCGATGCGCACGCTGCGCCGTTCGAGGGCTCGCCGAAACAGTCCCTGCGGCGCCGTCAGGCGGTGCGAGCAGGGGCGCTGGCTGTCTTGGTAGGGGCCCTGGCGGCCCTAGCGGTGTTCCTAGGCGTCCAGCACGCTAAAGGCGAGGATCGTCTGGCCCGGATGGAAGCGATCCGCGCTCAACTACAAATCCCAGATGATTGGGTCCTGACACGGGAATTCTTCGAGAGCTACCACTGGGCGGGTACTACCTACTGCAACTTCGGTATGACCCGCTGCCCCGGGTTCGCCCTCACCTATACAACCCCGGCCGTCATATCTTCTAACGCCGAACTCGAAGCGCTACTACCTGGTTTGGAATGGCAACCGTTTTGGGCCGACTGCCCGATCTACGACGCGGGTCGTCTGCCAGGAGAATGCCCTTTAAGCTCCCATCAAGACGGCTTCGCCATTCGCCTCTCAGCACAGACACGCTGGCAGTCAGACGGCCCCGCCCTAGGCGAGGTTCACATAGCTGTGGAAATCGACGAGGGCTCGCTGTAGGGAGTCGCCCGAGACAGGCAGGGTCGGCCAGCGGTCAGTGGGGTTGGCCGATGCCGTCCAGCAGGTCCACGAACCAAGGCTTGGTGACGTCGAACAGCTTGCCGCCCTTGATGCGGTCGAACTCAATCGGGCGGAGAATGTCGCTGTTGTCCTCATCATGGCCAATCACACCGGAAACTGAATCAAGCGCGCAGTCGACTGCCAGATCGGTCATCGACCGGATCAAGAGCAGGTCCCGCTCATTGGCGCGGGCGGAGCGGGAGAAGTAGCCGGACTTCTGGACCATGGTCTTTAGCGCCCCCATCCGCTCCGCGAACTCGCGCGCGTACCAAGCGCCGGGGTTGATCGTATCCAGTTTGACGTGCCCGAACGGGTCGCGCAGAACCTCTTGGCCGGAAACCTCCATCTCGTGGACTATCGTCTCCACGCCAGCGCCTTCAGACAGGAAAATGTTGACGTTGCCGATCCGGTCCATGATTGAGCGGAGCCGTTTCGATTCGGCGTCCAGGTCCAACTCTAGTTCCGGTACGTAAACACCGTGAATGTCCCAGCGCTCCTTCATCAAGCCGAGGGCCGGGTTCCATTCCTGCAGGCTGAGCCAGCGGCGGTACTCGGTGGCGGCGGCGGCTGTGAGCCAGCCGCAGTTGCGGCCCATGACCTCATGGACAATCAACATGCGCGGGTTTGACCGGTGCTCGCCAATGATGTTCTGCGCGAACAGGGAAGCCTGTTCGGCCGCTGTCCAAGCGCCAAGTGATTGCTTGATTGGGACTATGTCGTTATCGATGGTCTTGGGCAAGCCCACCACCGTCAACTTGTAGCCATTGTCTTTCAAGTAGGCGGCTAGGTCGGCGGCGGTGGTGTTCGTATCGTCGCCGCCAATGGTGTGCAACACATCGACCCTGTCTTCACGCAGCCGGTCAGCGGCGGCGGCCAGCGGATCTTGTCCCGGTTTCACCAGGCCGCGGCGCTCAAGGTCCCGAGCATTGGTGAGTTTGACTCTTGAGTTGCCAATCGGGCTGCCGCCGTAGCGCAGGGCAAGGCCTGCCTTGGCCCGGCCTTCCTCGCTCACCAGGTAACTGTCTCCGGTCAAGAGCCCGTAGTAGCCGTACTGATAGACAAGGATTTCAGTGCTAGGCGTCAATTCGGTATAGCGCTGGATCAAACTGCCGACGGCAGCCGAGAGGCAGGGCGCGAAACCGCCCGCGGTCAATACAGCGACACGCTTTAGAGTCATTCTTTCTCCTACTTATTCTTGTTCCATATCCGCCAGCGGGCGGATGGGGCTTTGGGGCTGTCAGACTGACCTGGTTTAGGCCTGTCCGGCAGTTCGAGCTTGCCTGGCGCTTCCGGTTCAGGCCCTCCTGTTGGCTCGGTTGGACTTGTTGGCTCTGTTGGACTTGTTGGCTCTGTTGGACTGGTTGGCCCTGATGGTTCTGTCAACTCTGGTGGTTCTGGCGGCTGAGGTGGTGCCAGGTCTT
>JAIRNM010000338.1 GCA_031258055.1 Bifidobacteriaceae bacterium | reverse complement strand
GCCGCCCCAGACCTGGTCATAAAGTCACACTGAAGGAGTCCAAGATGGAGAAGAAACTGCAAGCCCACATGCCCGGATTGGTCGCCCGGGTGGTCGTCAACGAAGGCGACAAGGTTGAGGAAGGCCAGGAATTGGCTGTCATCAACGTCATGAAGATGGAGATCTCGTGTCCATCGCCAGCCACCGGGGTGGTCAAGGAAATCCTCGTCGCTGAATGGGACGAAATGGACGTCGGCTCGGACATGATCGTTTTGGAGGTCTAGCGATGAGCCAGAAGATCGACATCAACGTCGACATGGGCGAATCTTTCGGCCGTTACGTATTGGGCGATGACGAAGCCCTGATGCCCTACGTCACCTCAGCTAACATCGCCACAGGCTTCCACGCGGCGGACCCGGTGGTGATGGAGCAGACCGTCAAATGGGCGGCCCAATACGGCGTGGCGCCCGGCGCCCATGTCGGGCTGCCTGACATGCGGGGCTTCGGCCGCCGCCGGATCGACATTTCGCCGTCCGAACTACGCGGCGATGTGTTGTACCAGCTCGGAGCGCTAGAAGCCTTCTTGAAGGTACACGGGCTGAAGATGCAGCACATCAAACCGCACGGGATCCTTTACCGCATGGTCGGAGAAGAAGACCGTTATATTGAACCCTTCCTCGACGCCTGCGCCGATTACAACCCCGAGCTAATCATCATGCTGCACCAAGGTTGCGAGGCGTTGAAGCGAGCGGAGGAACGGGGCCTACCCACCGCCCATGAAATCTTGATCGACTTGGGCTATGACGCGCAGGGCAATTGGCTGCTGGAACGGGTCAAGCAGGCCCGTTCACCGGAAGAAGTCGCCGCCCGCGCCCTTCGGGCCGTTACCGAAGGCGTGATCGACACCATTGACGGCGGCGATGTCCCCGTCCAGGGCGTCACTGTGTGCATTCATGGGGATGCCCCTAACGCCCCGGCAGTGGCTAAAGCGGTTCACTCGGCGCTGATCGCCGCTGGTGTAACCCCAGCGAGCCTGACGGAGCCGACATGAAATTCAAGATTGAGAAACTGGACGTCTCTGTCGCCGTTCTGGCCGCGTTGTCCTGCCTGTTCATGGTGAGCGATCTCCAAATCCCGGTTTGGGCCGTGTTTATTGGCTGGGCTTGGTACTTCACGTTGGGCGCCAAACCAGAGTTGATCAAGCAGGGTGTCCTGCCCGCGCTGACCGGCGGCGCCCTGGCCGTTGCCGCTTTCTTGCTGATTGAGTTGTTCGCCAACCTGGGATTGCCCTGGCTGTGGCCAACCATGATCGCCGTGCTGATAACCGTCTTCGCGCTGATGCTTACGCTCAAGGTGCCCGTGCTCAACCACTCGCTGATGAGCTTCAACGCCTATTCCTGCGTCTTCGTTGGCACCGGGGCGGTGGCGTTCTTGCCACTGGAATCCCTGAGCGGATCCTCCTTCGGTGTCTATGTCAACGCGTTCGTCTGGATTGTCGGCGGCAACCTGATTGGTCTAATCTTCGGCTGGCTATCCATCAAGGTCACCACCCTGGGCGCCAAGTCGGCCACCACCGGCTCCGATTGATCGCGGCCCAAACAACCGAAAGGAAACACAATGGCTTTTTCTGCCGCTTTACCCCGTACTGAAGTATTGGCCGATCTGGCCGGCCGCTCCCGCGTGCGTGACGCCGTCGCCGTACTGGCCGGTGCCGCCTGGGTAGCCGCCGTCGGCCAAGTCCAAATCCCTTTGGGCTTCACTCCCGTTCCCTTGTCGCTCGGCACCTTCGCTGTACTCACCGCCGGGTTGGCGCTGGGCGCCCGGCGCGCGGCGCTTTCCCTCGCGCTGTTCGCCCTGGTCGGCTTTGCTGGCGCGCCGGTCTTCGCCGGTGGTGCCCACGGCATCGCCGTCCCGACGGCTGGTTACATAGTCGGTTACATCGCCGCTGCGACATTGGCCGGTTGGGCGTCCAACCGCGGCGTTGACCGCAAGGTCGCTCCCAGTTTCGTGGTGATCGCCCTCTGCTCGGCCGTGGTCTACCTGATTGGAGTTCCCTACCTGGCCTACGCCACGGACACGACCATAGGCCAGGCGCTGACCACCGGTATGTTCCCCTTCCTGCTCGGCGACGCCATCAAGGCCGCCGCTGCCTCCGCCGCCTTCCCGGCGGCCTGGAAGGTCATAACCAAACTGCGCGACCGCTAGTAGGGCCAAAGCGCCCCAGCGACTGGGTCGGCTCCGCTCGTCCGGGGAGCCGACTCAGTCTTCGGCCAGACGCCCAAAGACCCGGTCGCGTCAGCGCGGTATTGGTGACGCGCGAGGCCGACCCATTTGCTTAGACACATAGTGTGTGGCGTATAATGTGACCAATGTCTGCTTACCAAACTGTGCGCGTCAGCGACAGAGCGCACCTTATGCTTACCGAACTGGCACGGGCCCGCGGCACTTCCCGCGCGAACCTACTTGAACAACTCACCGTAGACGCTTGGTGGGATGAGGCGATGGCGTCCGAACGGGCCGCGCGCGCAGCAGACGCTAGCTCGACCGCCGTGGCGCAAGAGGACCAAGAATGGGCGGACGCTTGGGCTCAAGATGTCGATTGAAGCGCGCCGCGGCGAAATCTGGCTGGCTGCGTTGGGCGCCAGCAGATTAGGTGAGTTAGGCAAGACCAGACCCGTCCTGATCCTGACACCGGACTGGGCCGCACCCCAAGAACCCACCGACAGGCTGTTGGTGGCGCCGCTCTCAGCCTCGCGCGGACCGTCAGCGTTGCGGGTGCGGGTCCCAGCGAGCCGGACGATTGAGCGCGATTCGGTCGTAGTCTGCGATGCCGCCGGAGCGGTCGCCGCGAGCAGGTTGATCAAACGGCTCGGGATGGCCACACCGGACGTCGTGGCCGCGACCACGCGCATAGTGGTAGGGCTGGTTGGAGGTCCCCGCGACCTGCCGCTCGGCTAGCCCCCGACAATTCGGGCGGCACGCTAGAGGCCATCGCCGCCCCGGGGACAACTCCGAAACGACGGCATCGGACAATAGGGGTAATCAGTAAAGCTTGATGCCGAGCAAGGCATCAATCGCCCGTCGGAGGTCGGCGGCGGCGTAAGGGCTGCGCTCGCGCGCCAACGGAGCGGCCCGGACCCACTCGTCGACGGCCGCCACGGCGGCCACGGTGTCCAGGTCGTTGGCCAAAGCGGACCTGATCTGGGTGATGGCCTCCGCCGAAGGTCCTTGCGGTTTCACCGAGCCGATGACCTCGCGCCAGCGGCTGAGCCGCGCCTCCGCCAACGCCAGCTCGCGTCCCCGCCACTCCCAGTCCTCCCGGTAATGATGGCTTATCAAAGCCAGGCGCAGAGCCGCTGGGTTCACACCGCGGTCAAGCAGATCGGACACGAACACTAGATTGCCGAGCGATTTCGACATCTTCTGCCCGTCGTAGTGAACCATCCCAGTGTGCATCGTCAACCGGGCCGGTTGCTCAAGGCCGGTCAGCGCGCGGCTGTGGGAAACCGACATTTCATGGTGCGGGAAGATCAAGTCCTTGCCGCCGCCAAGCACATCAATCGGTTGCTCCAACTCGTTTGAGGCGAAGACGGCGCATTCGATATGCCAGCCGGGACGCCCGCGTCCCAGCGTCCGCCCATCCCAGGAGGGATCACCCGGTCGCGCGGCCCGCCACAGCAGCGGATCGAGCCGGTGCCGCTTACCGGGCCGGTCCGGGTCCCCGCCGCGTTCAGCGAACAACCGGTCCTGCGCCTCGCGACTCAGCGCCGACAAAGAACCAAAATCCGGATCGGCAGCCAGGTCGGCGCAAATGTCGCCTAAGTTCGCCGCCGAACTGCCAGGCACAGGCACCCGGTAAGCCTGTCCCACATCAATCATGCGTTCCACGGCCGTCACGATTTGCGGCACCGATTCCACCACTCCCCGATACGAGTCGGGCGGGATGACCCGAAGCGCCGCCATGTCCGACTTATAGAGCGCGGTTTGTGAGGAGGCGATCTTCGACCAGTCCCGGCCGGTCGCACGGGCCCGTTCCAGCAGCGGATCGTCAATGTCGGTCAGCCCCTGCGCGTAGCGGACGGTCACACCGAGGTCCCGCCACGCCCGCACCAGCAGATCGAATGCCAGGTAGCTGAAAGCGTGTCCCAAGTGGGTCGAATCGTAAGGCGTAATCCCGCAAACGTAGAGGTTAGCCTGTTCACCGACCACACTCGGACGCAATTCGCCGCTGATGTCGTCCTTGATTAGTGGGACCTCACCCGTGCCCGGAATCACACTAACGGTGGGGCCGGTCCACGAGTGCATTTAGCTAGGGTACAAGACGTGCGTCGCCAGCAGCGTTATGACTACGGCGCCAAGAACCAGACGGTAATAGACGAACGGCCTATATGAATAGGTCGAGACGATTTTCAGGAAGGCGATGATAACCACATAGCCGACCGCGAAGGCGGTCACCCCGGCCGCGATCGTGTTGCCCCAACCGGCTTCCAGAGCGGTTTCCTCGCCCAGCGCTTTGACCAGTTCGAGCAGTCCGGCACCGAACACCGCTGGCATGGCCAGCAGAAACGAGTACCGGGCGGCCGCTTCCCGGCTATAGCCCATCGCCAAACCGGCGGTGATCGTCCCACCCGACCGAGACACGCCCGGGATCAGCGCCAAGGCTTGGGCCAGGCCGTACAACAGGCCGTCGCCCAGGCCGATGCCGTCCAGTTCCTTTGGCCTTATCCGCGCCGCCCGCCGCCCGGCGTAGGCGTCCGCCGCGCCCAGCAGGAGGGCGAAACCGATCAGCATGGCGCCGGTGATGTATAGGTTCCTCAGGTGGGTCTCAATCGAGTCTTGGAACAAGAACCCCAACACCACAATTGGGACCGAGCCGACAATTATCAACCAGCCCATCTGGGCGTCCCGATCCTTCGGCCGGCCGCCTTGCTTCCAGGACAGAGTCCAAGACTTGACGATGGCCCAGACTTCGCGCCGGAAGTAGACCAGCACCGCCAGTTCGGTTCCGATCTGGATGATCGCGGTGAAGGCCGCGCCCGGATCTTTGGCGGAGGGCAGGAATTCGCCGATGATCCGCAAATGGGCGGAAGACGAGATCGGCAAGAACTCAGTCAACCCCTGGACTAGTCCCAAGAAGAGGGCTTCCCACAAATTCACGCGGCCAACTATAGGCTTAGGTGCCGTGGAATACCGTAACCTCGGCCGGAGCGGCCTGAGAGTGTCCGAACTCGCTTTGGGGACTATGACCTGGGGACGCGACACCGATGAGATGGATGCCGCCGACCAGCTAGCCGAATTCACCGAGGCCGGAGGTTCGCTCATCGACACGGCCGCTTCCTACGGCGACGGCGCGGCGGAGGAGTTACTCGGGTCGCTTCTGCGGTCCGGCTTGGCGGTGCGCGAAGACCTGGTCATCTGCACCAAGTCCGGCTCCAAGATGCGAGGCGAGCATTTCCAGACCGATGCCTCGCGCGGCAATCTCCTCGACAATCTGAACGAATCGCTGCGCCGACTTGGCACCGACCACGTGGACCTCTGGCTGGTCCAAAGGCCCGACCCAGCCGTCCCGCTGGAAGAGACCCTGGGGGCACTGCAGTGGGCGGTCAGCGCCGGCAAGGCCCGTTACATCGGACTGTCCAACTATCCGGCCTGGCAGACCACCCGAGCCCACAGCCTGATTCAGCTAGCCGGGCTGGGCGTAGGAGCGGGCCTGACGGCGGTGGAGGTCGAATACTCCCTCCTCAACCGGCGGATCGAGGCTGAACTGGTGCCCGCGGCCGAAGCTCTTGGCCTGGGTATCTTGGCTTGGAGCCCGCTTGGGCGCGGCGTCCTGACCGGCAAATACCGTCACGGTGTCCCGGCTGATTCGCGGGCGGCATCGCCCCATCTGCGGGGCTTCGTGACGCCGTACCTGTCCCACGCGGCCGCCGCAGTGGTGGAGGCGGTCGCGGCGGCCGCCGACGGTCTGGGTGTGGCGCCACTCGACGTGTCTCTGGCCTGGGTGCGGTCCCGGCCGGGTGTGGCCAGCGCCATCCTTGGCGCCCGCAACGCCGCCCAGCTCCACACCGCTCTAGTCGGTTCTGACCTGGAACTCCCGCCCGAAATCATTGAAGCCCTCGACGAGGTTTCTTGAGCCACGGGGACGTACTTGGTGGCTCACCGAGACTCCAGGCGTGAGCCACGGGGACGTACTTGGTGGCTCACCGAGAGGCAAAACTCGGTTCATTCGTCGGAGTTCCGGGACCTTACTGGAGCTAGAGGCCGAAGTCTTCCGGCGCGGTGTCATCCTCGTAGGGGTTCTCGTCATCAAGGTCATCGACGAGTTCATCAATCAGTTCAGCGACCGCTTCGTCTTCGTCCTCGTCGTAGACCAAGAATGGGGTGTCTATGCCGTAGAGGTCGTACAGCACGTCATCGTAGGCCTCGAAGGCCTCAATCAATTGCCGGTAGGCGGCCGTGTAGGCCGGGTCTTCGACCCCCCGGCCGGTGCTGGTCGCCTCAAAATGGCGTTCAAGGGCTGCTATTAGGCGTTCCAGCGCTACACGCGGTTCCGGATTCATGTGTTTGACGTTACCCGTTTTTACTCCCCATTACCATTGGAAGCGATGAACGATACTTGGCTCGCCCGCGGCGGTTCCTACGAATACAGAGTTGTGACCGTACCGGCTAATCTGACGTCCGGCGCCGCCCGCCGATTGATCACCGACCAGGCCGAATACGGCCGCTGGGAGATGGCGCGATCAGCCCGCTACTGGGGTGGCGCCAAGCGGGTTTGGCTTCGCCGCAAGACCCTCAAAGTCGAGTCAACCGTGTGGTTCTTGTGACCGTCCGGCTTCCGGGCCAGCATTGATGGCCAGCGTTCGCCCGTCCTAGGTTCAGGCGTGGTCCAGGAAGTCGGCCAGCACACCGGCGCCCCAGCGCAGCGAATCAACTGGGACACGCTCATCGACGCCGTGAAACATGGCCGTGAAGTCGAAGTCCGGCGGCAGTCGCAGCGGCGCGAATCCATAGGATTTGATGCCTAAGCGGGCTAGGGCCTTGCCGTCGGTCCCGCCAGCTAGCATGTAAGGCAAGGCGGTCGCTTCCGGGTCTCCGGCGGCTAGGGCCGCTTTCATAGCGGCGACTAGCGGTGCGTCGAACGGCGCTTCCAAAGCGATGTCCTGATTGATTGACTCGACCGCTATATGGGGGCCGGCCAACCGGTTGACGGTCTGGTGAACTAACTCGTCATCGCCCGGTACGGGCCGGATGTCGACTGTCGCCTGAGCCGTGCGGGGAACCACGTTCACCTTCGAGCCGGCCGCGAGCGAAGTCAGGTTAGTGCCAGTAGCAACCGAGGCTCCTACGAAACGCCGGGCCGGGCCGAAAGCTGCTAGCAGTTCGTCAATACTGGCCGGATTGGCTGGGTCGAAAGGCCGACCGGTCAGTTCCGCCGCTCCGCGCAGCAGTTCATGGACGGTGGGGGTCAACCGCACCGGCCAGGGCGCGGCGGCGATTCGGGCTAAAGATTCGACCAGATGCTGGACAGCGTTGTCGTGATTGACGGCGGAGCCGTGTCCGGGCGTGCCTTCGGCGACCAACCGCAGCCAAGCGATTCCTTTCTCGGCCGTTTGGATCAAGTAAGCCCGCTGGCCGTCCAGATCGACCGAGAATCCGCCTACTTCGCTGACCGCCTCGGTGGCACCACGGAACCATTCGGGATGTTCGCCCACGAGCCAATGGCTGCCCAGCAGGCCCCCCGCCTCCTCATCAGCGAAGAAACAAACCACAAGGTCACGGGGCGGTTTGCGGCCTTCGCGGCGCCAAGCGCCGATCACCGCCAGAATCATCGCGTCCATGTCTTTCATGTCCACAGCGCCCCGTCCCCAAATGGCGCCGGCGCGGATTTCGGCTCCGAACGGGTCGGCCGTCCATTCGGCCGGATCGGCCGGAACAACATCGAGGTGTCCGTGCAACACCAGGGCGGGCCGGGCCTGATCCTGGCCTTCCAAGCGCAACACGACGGTCCCCCGCCGTGGCCGAGATTCGACATACTGAGGTTCGTAGCCCCAATCCTCTAGCAGGCCAATGACGTATTCAGCGGCGTCGCGTTCACCTTTCGAGCGCTCATCGCCGGTGTTGGTGGTGTCAAACCGGATGAGGTCGCGGGCTATTCGGACGGCATCGTCCGCTAAAGAAATGTCCATCCGACAAAGCTAGCGCCCCCGGCGCTGTCGAACACGTACAACGACCTCGAAGATGATCAGGCCGAGTCCAGCGCTGGTGGCCAAGATCGGCATGAGCCAAGTAAGCGGGTCGCGGGACTCGGACGCGATCTCCTTCTTGGACCCAATCCTCAGGTCTTCGGGAGAATCCGGGTCGTAGACGATCCGCTCACGGGTATCTGCCTTGAACCGTGTGGACAAGTCGGCCGGAAGTTGCCGGGTTGACCCCGAGCCGGTCGCCGTAGCCAGATAGTCAACAGTGGTGGGTCCGTCGACTGTCTCGAAGCTAAGAGTGAGATCGAACAGGACGGTGTAGGTGAAGTAGACCTTGGTGTCGGTCGTTCTCACCCTCTCCGTGTCGCTGGAGGCGATGGAGACGGATAGGACTGTCGCCTCGGCCTCTTGCCAGCGCGGCAAGTCGCTGAGCACGAACCAAGCTTCGCTTAGCTTCATGCTCCCCAGGAATAGACCCACCCCTAAGAACACCAAGCCGACGAGGACCCCCACAAATCCCTTGGTAAATCCGTTCCCGCGTGACTTCAACCCGATTGCTCCTCAATCAATCCCAGTGCTGACGCCGCCCTTCCCCAGCCGGGTGTTCCGCGCCAGTATATCGACCCCGCCCACCACCCAACGGGGGAGTGACCGTTCCTCCAGCGCTGACGATTGGATCGGAACGGGTGACGACCAATGTTACTTGGTCCCCGAAGCGGATTAGGTTGGCACCTGGAACCGGCAAACCCAGGGTACGCGCGGCGCTCAAGATCACGAACTCGGCGACGTCACCTAGTTCCAGGCCAGCGATGCCGGTCTTGACGATATGGGTTGACGCCGCCCGTACTTATGGCATGAACCACTCGCCGCTGACAAGAACCAGCGCGAACTTGCTTTGCTGACCGCCCTAAGGCCACCGACCAATCCGGTCGGGGAAAAGCCACTGGGCGGGATAGCGCCTGAGCTCGGCGATGTGCGCTTCGATTTGGGGTGCGTCCAACAGTTCGAGTTCAGCCACGTCACTGGGGGCGGCTCCTTCTGCCACCACTTGGACGGCGCCTGGACAGTCGGCTCCCATGTGCCGCAGCAAGGCAAAGGCCGAGGGTCGGCGTTCCCCAAAACGCGCCGCCCAGAGGCGGCGGACCTCGTCGTTGTCTAGCAGGAGGTTGTCCAGCCAGGGGTCGACCAAGCTCGTCGGACGGGCGCTTTAGGTCAACGGGATTGAGGCCGAGACAGCGGGGAGCGCGTCAGCGCCGGAGCGGGAGCGGTACGAATCGCTATATCGAAACGAGACCGAACCGTCCGGGGCTTCAGTCATGTGGCCAGCGAACTCTCGGCCGAGCCACAGGCTCAGACGAGCGGATATGGTTTGGGCTCGAACCCTGCGTCGAGGATCGCCTGGGATGAGTTGTCCGGGACTACGTCGACCAGCCGGTCGACTAGACGCAAAGCGTCTATGACCAGGGAGAGTCACAGATTGGGCGAACCGGCCTCAGCCACGATCACCCACTGGCGGCTGGCGCCCAACTGGCTGGCCAGGTCTTGTTGGGTCAGCCCTTTGCATTGCCGCACTTCGCGCAGGAGGGCGCCCAATTCTGCGGGTTAGCCACCCAGCCCGCCTGGGGCGGGCGCCGCCATTCGGGAAAGTTAACTTTCGCGTTAGAGGCGATCACCTGTCAGCGATAACTGACATCCGCCAGAATGTAAACGATAAGCGACCTGTGCTTCGAGATGCTCGACCAAACCGGCGGCATCACTCAGGAGCCGACGCTTCCGCAAGTCCGGCGGCTTCAAGACGCGCGCGGATTGTTTTCATGGGCAGGAACAGAGTGGACCGGTCGAAGTCCGAGGCGATGAAGCCGCTGTGCGCGTAGAACCGCTCCGCCTCGGGGCCGCTCGCGTGAACCAACATAGCCCGCACCCCGGCGTGGCGCGCCGCTTTCGCCACGCGAAGAATGGCGTCCTGCAGCAGGGACGCGCCCAGGCCCAGGCCCTGCCACCGCCTGTCCACGGCCAGCCGACCCAGCAGAATCACTGGGATTACTCGCGGCATGTTCCGGCGGATGGCACCCGGCGAGGCAGCGGCATCGACGGATGATGCCGCCAAAGCGTAGTACCCGACTACCTGGCTGCTGCCCGTCTCCGTAACCACGAACACGCGGGAGGCGCCAGCCCGCTCGTTGCGGCGCGCTCGAGTCACGAGCCAGTCGTCCAAAGCCGTGTCGCCGCAGGAAAAACCGGTCAATTGGTGCACTGCACCCAAAGGCACAGGTCGCGCGAAGTGCGCCACGGGCCGTCAGCCGTCGAAAACGGACGGCCGCAGCAGCAGCGCGTCCAGTCGTGGCGCTGGCCCAACCGGTCCATCGAGGGCAGCGTTGAATCGCTCCCACTGCTCCTCGGCCAGACGGAAAGCTGGCTGAGCCGCTAAGACGTCCTCAGCCTGCCGCATGATCGCGCGCACGGAGAATTCGGTGATAGTGTCGCCGCAGACAGTCGCAGCCCGCTCAATGGTCTGCTTCTGCGGACCGGAGAGGCGAACCGCCAACCGCTGGTCTTTGATTGCGTTTGGCACGGGCAATAATGTACGCCGATTCGGCCCACATTGCCAGCCACCACAGCGCCCGGCCGATCCTCCACAAACCGACCAAAACGAGCCCTGATCCGCGGGCTCCGGGTGTGGCACTGGTAGTCTCAAACGGTCGCCTTACCGCTTGGAGGCACCCCGAGAAGCGAAAACTCGGCTCATTTGCAAGCAATCCGTTTAGCAAGTCAACTAGATGAACTGGAGTTGTGTTGTCACGACGCTCTGCTGCCCTTCATATCGCGCTCGCGCTGGGCGGGGTGGCGCCCGGGATTGTCGTTTCGCTGGCTCACCTAGAAGTATCGCCGTTCCTTGGCATGGCGATCTTTGGGCTAGCCATCTGGTTCGCCGCTACTCTGCTGGGCTGGGCGGCCGAAACCGCCGAAATGGACATCACCGGTGCTTTCGCGATGGCGCTGCTAGCCATAGTGGCTATCTTGCCGGAGTACGCGGTCGATGTCCTGCTCGCCTTCAAAGCTGGCACTGATCCCGCTTATGAGGCGTTGGCCTCAGCCAATATGAACGGCGCCACCCGCTTGTTGATCGGCTTCGCCCTGCCACTGGTGGTGCTGACGGGCATTCACACCCGTCGCCGCCACGCCCGCCAGCTAGCGGCGGATTCCAACCGGCCAACCACCGCCAAACCCGCCAAACCCGCCAAACCCGCCTCAGCCACGTCGTCCGGCTCGTCCGGCTCATCCGCCTCCTCCAGCAGACCCGCGAACGCCTTCTTCGACGTGTTGCCCATCCCAAAGGCGCACTACTCGGTGATGTTCTTCCTCGTGATCGCGGCCGGATTGGGGATGCTGGCGCCCTTCACCGGACAGATCCAGGCCGGATTGGGCGCGGTCCTGATCGTGGTGTTCGTGGTCTTCCTGTGGCACAGTTCACGCGGCGACGTCCACGAACCAGACCTGGTTGGGGTCTCCGCTTTTCTCGGTTCGCTAGCCAAAGTGCCCCGGCGCCTATGGGTGATCGGCTTCTTTCTCATAGCCGCCGCCACCATTGCCGTCGGCGCTGAACCGTTCGTCCATTCATTGGTCGAATCGGGCAGGACCCTCGAAATCAACGAGGCCCTGTTGATCCAATGGGTGGCGCCGCTCGCCTCGGAGGCGCCTGAGTTCATCATCGCCCTAACCTTGGCCTACCGGCACAAAGCCTGGGCAGCCGTTGGCATGCTCTTGACCTCAATGGTGAACCAATGGGCGGCCCTGGTTGGTTCACTGCCGTTCGCCTACAAGCTGGGCGGCGGTGCTTGGTCACTGCCGCTAGATGGGCGTCAGATCGAAGAGTTCTTGCTCACCGGTTCAGTGACGGCGGTAGCGGTGACCTTGCTGCTGCGCCTGCGCATTCCAGCCTGGGGCGCCTGGTTCATGCTGGCTGTCTTCGCGGCCGAATTCGCCTTGCCGGAGAGCCACGCCCGCCTCATCTTGGCCGCGGTCAACGCCGTGGCAGCCATCTGCCTGCTGATCGCCGGACGCCGTCAGCTACCAGCCCTCATCAAGCAGCCATTCGGTCTCAATCCCACAGCCTGACGCCACCGTCGGCCTTGAAATAGCCCTCTTGTTTAGACAGATCATCAGCGATGATGGTGGCGACCCAACCATCGAACGCCTGGCCCCGCATAACTAGCTGCGAACGGACCGTTCCCTCGACTGTGAAGCCGCAGCGCACCGCCAACCGGCGCGACGGCCAGTTGCCCACCACCGCCTGCCACAAGACCCGGCGCATGCCCAGATCGCCTAAAGCGTGGGCGACGGCTGGGTTGACGGCATCGGTCGCTAAACCGCGTCCCCGGCAGGCGGCGGCCACCAGGTAGCCGAGCTCAACCGATTTGCCAGGCGGATTCGGCTTCAGTCCAACCGACCCGGCCAGATACGGTTTGCCGTCTTCGCCTTGGATGCGGATCGCCCAGATCCGCTCGTGCTCCGTGATGTCCCCGCCCCAGCCCTTCTGCGTTGTCACGGTAGTGAACACGGCGGCGTCTTGAATCCGGTAGGGCACCGGCAGCGGCGTCCAGCGCTGGATTTCCGGGTCTTGGCAGTAATCGAAGACCCGCTCGGTGTCAGCGGGCTCGAACGGCGTTAGCTGGCATAGCTCTCCGGCCAGCGAATACGGCTCCACGCTTTCAATCCTAACGCCCCGCCGGACAGGCCAACCGCTCGAAGCGGCCTCTGTTCGAAAAGATTTCATGGGGCCTTCTTCGTGCGAGGACAAGTTGCCTAACCGCGCGGTAGCCTCCCTGGGCCGCCCGCGGCGGGCGCCGTCGTCAGGGAAAGCGGGGTTCGGGCATGACGCTGACCACAGAGCGCTGACGTGCGGCGATGGATCACTTTCCGACTAGGCGCGACGGGGGCATGATCGCGACGTCCCCCGGCAACGCCCGCAACCGGGCAATCAGTCCCCTATCAGCCGTTGCCACCGCCACCGGTCCACGCCCGGCCTGTGCCGCCGCCCGCGCCACCGCCACGATCTCGTCGTCGCCTTCGCCCGGCGCGTCCACCACCCGCACGCTTTGACCTTGCCCGATGCCGCGCGCCCTCCCCTCAACCACCATCACCACTTCCGGGTACCAACCGTTCGGATGGTCCGACTCGACGTTCGCCAGGCCCCCAGCGGCCAGGGTTTCGAGCCGGTCTCGCAACCGGATGGCGGCGCCGAAGCGATCCTTCCACCAGCCATCGGGCCGGGACCCGACCACATTGGCGCCATCCACCACCAAAGTCAGCCGCTGGCCGATCAACCGTTCCAGGTAGGGCCAAGCGACCGCCAAGCCAGGATGCAAGTTGTATTCGCCCACCTTCCCCCGCTCCACCCATTGCAGGTCAGCTGTTTCCCAGTTGGTCGGGCCTGTCAGCGCCGCCGCTCCGGTCCGCACCTCAGCCGCCACCGTGGTGTAGGCCCAACCGCGATGATCAGCGATCGACCACCATCGCGGCCTCAACGCGTCTGGGTTCAGGCCAGCTTCCTCGCGCCCTTCGCGCAGGGCCGCCGCCAATGCTGACTCACCGGCTTGGCGGGCGCCACCAGGCCAGCCCCAAGTCCCGCCGTGAGCTGATCGTGGCGCTCTGAGCTGCAACAACACTTCATCGCCCCGGCTCACGATGAGTCCAGCGGCACCATGGATACCCCAATGGCGCTGACCGCAGGCGCAATCGAACCAAGCGTCAGAGCTGACCGCGGACATAGTCCACCACCCCCACCGCGGCCGCTTCGATTTGATCCAAGGCGACTTCGAAGTCTTGGTCCGTGCCGTACCAGGGGTCTTCGATATCCAATTGATAGCTGGCTGGCTGGTCAGCCAAGGCTGGCTCAAATTGGCGCATCATTTTGACTTTGGACTCAGGTGCGCCGCGTGCCAGAAGCGCCCGGTAATGGCCAAAAGTGGCGGGCAAAATCAGGTCGCTCTCCTCCAGTTCCGCCTTGGTAATACGATGTGCCCGGTGCCGCCCATCCAGTTCGTAGCCGCGCCGCCTGAGCGCCCGCGCCGCCCGACGGTCGATTGGGTTGCCGTCTTCTTCCGCTGACACCCCCGACGAACCGACGCGAACCAAGCTCGACAGGTCGGCATCGGCAAATCGGGCTAGCAGGACGGCGGCGGCCATCGGTGACCGACAGATATTCCCGGTACAAACGGTCTGGACAGTGAAGCGCTCTTGGGCCATAGACTCGATCCTATGCGCAGGCTCGTGAAAGTCCTCGGCTCAGCCATCGTGGTCCTATTAGCCCTAGCGATAGTCTTGGTGGGCGTGGTGACCATGACCGAATATCGGCCGCGGGCGACCGAAACACTGGACATCACCGGCAAAGGCATCTTCGCCGCTCCTGAACCGGGCGATGAGATAACGCTGTTGACTTTCAACATTGGTTACGGCGGATTGGGCGAGGGCCAGGACTTCTTCATGGATGGCGGTGAGATGGTCCGGCCGCCGGACGAGGCAACAGTGCGGAGAAATCTGGACGGCATTGAGGCTTTCTTGAAAGAGAACCCCGCCGATGTCTACTTCCTCCAAGAAGTCGACTCAGATTCACGTCGTTCTTATGGCATAAACGAAGTCGCTGAAATCGAGCAGCTCCTGGACGGCTCCAGCGCCTACGCTATGAACTTCAAGTCGATTTTCACGCCCTACCCGTGGCCGCCGATTGGCAAGGTCACCTCCGGCCTGGTTACCTCTACCGGCTTCGATGTGTCCGAAGCGACCCGCGTAGCCTTGCCAGTCCCCTTCAAATGGCCGGTTAGAATCTTCAACCTCAAACGCTGCTTGTTGGTAGAACGTGTGCCGGTTGAAGGCGGCAAGGACCTGGTGTTGGTGAACCTCCATTTGGAGGCTTACGAGGACGGCGACGGCCGTGCCCGACAGATGGCAGAACTGGTCAGACTACTCCAGAACGAATACGCCAAAGGCAATTACGTCGTGGCGGGAGGCGACTTCAACCAGTCTTTCCCCGGCGTGGATTACCCGAAGGTCTCAAGCAACTGGGTGCCGGGTCAGTTCGACAGTGCCGTCTTCGCCGCTGGTTGGACCGTGGCCCATGACGCCAGCGCGCCAACCTCGCGCCTCAACGACGCGCCCTGGGATGGCGACAACCAGCTCTACGGCATTGACGGTTTTGTTACTTCGCCTAACGTCGAAGTCATCTCTACCGAAACAATCGACGAGGATTTCCGGTTCTCCGACCACAATCCCGTCAAAATGACCATCACACTCAAGGGCTGAATACCGCCGGACGGGCTTTCAGGGCCAAGCCCGCGCTTGCCTTCCGCGCTTGCTCAGTTCAGCGCTCCGCCGCCTTGGTGGCACGAACCCGGACTTGACCGGTGTCAGTGAACATCGCCCAATTCGACGTCTCGTTCGATGGCGGCCGCCACCGCCGCGACGACGGCGGCCGAGAATCCCCGTTCTTCCAGGACGTTCAATCCCGCCACAGTGGTGCCGCCAGGCGAGGACACTTTGTCGATTAGCTGCCAGGGATGTTCGTCGCTGGACGCCAATAAAGTGGCTGACCCGAGCACGGCTTGAGTGGCGGCGAGCCGAGCCTCTGCCTTGGTCAGCCCCGCCGCTAGGCCGCCACGCGCCAACGCCTCGACGAACAGAAAGGCCCAAGCTGGCGATGATCCGGCCACCGCCGCGAAGGCCGGGAACAGGCGGTCTTCCAGTTTGATCGCCCTTCCGATAGCCGCGAACAGTTCCATCACCGAGTCGATTTGCGAGTCGGTGGCGACCGCGTTTCCAGCCACCGCCGTCATCGCCCGGCCAACCGTCGCGTTGATGTTGGGCATGGCCCGCACCACTGGCACATTCGGCCCGAGCCAGCCATCAAGGTGAGCCAAGGTGATCCCAGCCGCGATTGACACCGCCAACGGCCGCCGCGCCACGATTTGGGCAGTTAGCTGTTCCAGCACCCCAGGCAAGTACTGTGGTTTCACCGCCAAGAACACAGTGTCCGATGCCGCCACCACCTCCTCGTTTCCGGCGAAGGCGGTGATTCCGGTCCTTCCGGCCAAGTCCCTCAGCTTGCGGGCGTCCGGGTCATGGGCGCTGATCTGGTCAGAGCCGACTAAGCCGCTAGCGGTGATTCCTTCGATGATGGCGCTGGCCATGTTGCCAGCACCGATAAAACCGATCTTCATGTCTCCAGACTAAGCGCCTCGGTGACCAGGCGGAGACCGGAACGTGGTGAAATAGGTGGCATGGACGGCATCGGCGGTGGTAGTGGCAGTGGCACTGGCGGCGGCGGGAAGGTG
>JAIRNM010000335.1 GCA_031258055.1 Bifidobacteriaceae bacterium | reverse complement strand
CGCTCCCCGCGTGCCTAACTCCAAGCACTGGCCGAAAATCCCCAGTGGTCGCACTTAGGCACACCCCGGCATGGCATCCCAAAACGGCCTAGGCGCGCTGACCTGGGACGATGCCGCGCGCCCAGGTGGACGGCATCGGCGGCAGGGGTCCTAACTCCAAGCACTGGCCGAAAATCCCCAGTGGTCGCACTTAGGCACACCCCGGCAAGGCACCCCAAAACCGCCTAGGCGCGCTGACCTGGGACGATGCCGCGTGCCCAAGTGGACGGCATGGGCGGCGAACGGGCCCGCCGTTACGGGTGGCAGCAGGGGCTATCCTGGGCGGATGAGCGCGCGGCCCCAAACACCAGCGAAAACGGACGCACGGCCCTGGCTCCGGACGGTGGTCCTATACCTGGCCGGCCAGACCCTCTCGCTATTCGGGTCGGCGGTGGTCGGGTACGCCGTCATTTGGTACATCGCCCTGGAAACTGGTTCGGCGGTGCGGTTCGCCCTGCTCGCTCTGGCAGCGGTTCTGCCGACCGGGCTGGTGGCGCTCCCAGGCGGGGTGTGGGCGGACCGGTATTCGCGCAAACTGTTGGTGATCGGCGCCGATGCCGCCATCGCCATTATCACCGTTGGCATGGCGGCGCTCTTCTGGCTGGACTGGGCCTCTTGGCTCGCCTTGGCCGGTTGTCTGTTACTGCGCTCAGCTTTGGCTGGCGTTCACACTCCGGCCGAAGCGGCTATCTTGCCCCAGATCACGCCGCCGGAACACCTGCTGCGGGTCAACGCGATCAATTCGTCCATCCAGTCAGCCAGCCTGTTGATCGCGCCCGCCTTGGCCGCTGTGTTGCTGGTGTGGTGGGAGATGAGCTGGATTCTGTTGCTTGACGTTGTCACGGCGGCGGCCGCAATCACGATCCTCGCCCGCTTAGCCATCCCACCGCCACCCGGCGCCGGGGAAGAGCGGCGCCATGTTTGGGCGGAGATCGGCGCTGGCGTCAAGACGGTCCTGCGGGTAGCGGTCCTGCGCCGGACCATGTGGCTGGGACTGGTCGTTTACACCCTGATCATGCCCGCCGCGATGCTGACGCCAATCGTGGTGGTCAAACTGTTCGGCGGCGAACCCTGGCAACTGGCGGCGGTAGAGATCGCCTATTCCGGCGCCATGATTCTGGGCGGCGCCGTGCTCGCCGCCTGGGGCGGTCTGTCTAACCGCATGACAATGATGCTGGTGGGAGCTGTGCTCTGGGGCGTGTTTACCCTGGCCCAGGGCCTCGCGCCGGGAGTCTGGACCTACATCATCTTGTGGGCGGCGTTCGGGCTAGTGGCGCCCTGGCTGACGACGACTTCAATGACCGTCCTCCAGGAACACAGCCCGCCCGAAGCGCTGGGAAAGGTAATGGGTGTTGCCTCGACCGTAATGCTGCTGGCGGGACCGGTCGGGATGGTGGCGATCGCCCCACTGATGGACCTAAGCCCGGACCAGACGCCGGTGCGTCTGGTCCTCATAGTCACGGGGGCGCTAGCAGTGGTCGCGGCCGGAATAGCGGCGGTGGGCGCCCCGCCAGCGCTGCGCCCACCTTCTGTAAAGACCGACCGTGTTAGCCACCAAGAACCGTAACCAGCCGAACTGACTAGACCGCCTCAGCCAGACAGCCTATGCGGGTTCGTGCTCGTCAAACCCTAGGTTGATCGTTTTCACGCCGACGGTGGCGAAGGGCGCCATGTCCCTGGTGGCCACAGCGTAGCCGTGGGCTGCGGCAATCGCGGCGATATAGCCGTCCGGCACCGATAGGGCAGCTTGTTGCGCCCGCCCGCCCATTGGTTGTCCGATGCCGTCCACCGGGCCATACAGTGGCCGGACCGGGCAGTGGCCGAGCAAGTGGGAGACTAGGAGCATGGCAAAACGCAAGGCGAAGGTTGTGCTCTGGTATTCGCTGATGGCTGGCGCTGCCGTGGGTGCCGTTAGCGCGCTGCGCTGGCAGCGGCGCTGGGGCGCCACCCAGGCTGAACAGCAACGAGCACTGCCCGGCGACCAGTTGGTGCCGCAGCCGGATCTAAGCGCCACCCGGGCGATCGGGATTGAGGCTCCGCCTAGCGCCGTCTGGCCCTGGCTGGTGCAGATGGGATCGGATCGGGGCGGGTTTTACAACTATGACTGGTTAGGCCGATTGGTGGGGGCGGAAACCCGCAGCGCCGAATCGATCAACCCCAATTGGCAAGATCTGGCCCAAGGCGACCTGGTGCGGATCACGGAAAAGCTCGCTCTGCGGGTCGCTCTCATTGAACCCGAGAAGGCGCTGGTGCTGGCCGCCGACCACTCCGATAGTTTCCCGACCGAACTGGATTACTCTTGGGCCTTTATCCTGGAACCAGAAGGACCGACCGGTTCGCGCCTGGTGGTGCGCGAGCGCTACGCCTGGCGTTCGGCCCTGGAGGGCCTAGCCGTGCGGGCAGTCGAATGGCTCGGCTTCCTCATGAGCCGCCGCACGCTTCAAAATATCCGGCGCCGCGCCCAGGATGCCTGGTTGGCAACGCTAGACCATTCGCTGGACGGTGCGGCCAGCGCGGGCCCAAGCGGAACGGGCGGGGAGGCCGAAACGACGGCATCGGCAACTGGGAAAGACGCGGCTTAGTGCCGGGCAGGAAGGTGCTGCTGGCGGCGCCAAGGGGGTACTGCGCGGGTGTGGACCGGGCGGTTGAAACCGTTGAGCGGGCGCTGGACCTTTATGGCGCGCCGCTTTATGTGCGCAAGGAGATTGTTCACAACAAGCACGTGGTGGACCGCCTGGCCGGACGCGGGGCTGTGTTCGTAGCCGAACTGGACCAAGTGCCGCGCGGTGCGCGAGTAGTTTTCTCCGCCCATGGTGTCTCGCCGACGGTCCGGGAACAAGCCCAAGCCCGTGACCTGCTGGTGATCGACGCGACTTGCCCGCTGGTCACTAAAGTCCACCGCGAAGTGGGCAAATTCGTGGGCCGTGGCTATTCGATAGTCCTGATTGGCCACCAAGGACACGAAGAAGTGGAGGGCACCGCCGGTGAGGCGCCAGAGGCGATCCAGGTGATCGATTCGCCAGCGGCGGTCGACCAGGTGGAAGTGCCGGACCCGGCTAAAGTCGCCTGGCTCACCCAAACCACTTTGTCAGTCGATGAGACCCAAGCTACGGTCAGTCGGCTGCGGCAACGATTCGCCGCTCTGACCGATCCGCCTTCAGACGACATCTGTTACGCCACGCAAAACCGTCAAGGCGCCGTCAAAGAAATCGCCAGCCGGTCTGACGTGGTGATTGTGGTGGGCTCCGCCAATTCATCCAACTCGGTACGGTTGGTCGAAGTGGCGCTCAAACACGGTGCCGGAGCGGCCTATCGGGTCGATTCAGCCGCTGAAATCGACCCCGCTTGGTTGGCGGAGGCCGCAACTGTGGGTCTGACCTCCGGCGCGTCGGTGCCAGAGGTGCTGGTTGAACAGGTGCTGCGCCGATTGGCAGAACTGGGCTTCGATGAGCGGGAGGAAGTAACGGCGGCATCGGCCGCTTTGGCTTTCGCTTTGCCGCGTGACCTGCGCAAAGACCTGGCGGGGGCGGGCCAACCAGTCCCCCAGCTCCCCCACCGCGCTTAGCCTTCAAGCAGTTAGATCATGCTGCGCCCAGGTCAAGGCGCCCGAACGCCATGCCTCAATGGTGCGCCGAGCCACCGAATAGTCCAGCGGCAAGGTGATCGCACCCGAATCGAGCAGACTAGTCAGGCGCGGGCGGGTGAACCAAGCCGCGTCCGTGATCTCGTCCTGGTCCACAACGATTTCGGTCGACACAGCCAAAGCCGCGAATGACGCCATCAGCGAGCCAGGGAACGGCCATGGCTGCGAACGCACAAACCGCATCTGGGATATCTCAATTCCAACTTCCTCCAGCGCCTCACGCTTAACCGCCGCCTCGAGCGATTCGCCTGCCTCCACGAAACCGGCCACCAACGTATAAAGCCCCGCTGGATGGTTCGCCGCATGGGACAACAAGAGCCGTTCGGAGCCGTCCATGATGGCAGTAATAACGCAAGGGTCGGTGCGGGGGAACACGGGCCTGTCCTCACGCAGACAGATATAACCATCGCGGGCGGGGTTGGGCTCAACCGGACCGCCGCAGTTAGGGCAGAACCGTGAAGTCTGGCGCCAATTCGCTACCGCCAGTGCTCTTAATGCGATTGGCTGCGTAGTTGGCGGCAAGACCGGCAACGCGGCACGCGCGCCGACCCACTTGGCGCCCTTCGGCGCCGCCAAGTCGCTCGGTGCCACCACCACCCAAATCGAATCGCCAACCGGGTCTGGCGCAAGGTCTGGGAAGACATCGGCGGCGGGGGCAAGGCGCTGACCGGCCATGAGCAGGCGCGGGGCGGAGCCCGGAATCACTCCGATGACATGTTCCATTGCTAGTCCAATTTAGTGTCGCCAAGGGCTCGTCACCATCAAGTCTCCGCTTCAGCGCTGGCTTTGGAATCCACCGCTGGCTGCGACGCCTCGGACAGCCGCCCAGTTCCGGACGCTGGCGCCCCCTGCCGCCGGGCGACGGCACGGCATCGTCCCAGGTTCTTTAAGGAATATGATTGTGAGCTTGTGCGCCCGTATTTAGAGTTGCTTAAAATACCTGGTGCCGCCGCTTTTTGCGGCGCCGGGCTATTGGCGCGCGCGGGCGGGGCGATGATGGGGATTGGGATCGTCATGATGGTCTCGGAAATCTATCACCGCTATGACCTGGCGGGCGGAATCTCGGCCGCGAATGTTATCGCCTGGGCCTTCGGCACGGCCTTCTTATCCAACCTAGTGGACCGCTACGGGCAGCGCCGGGTGATGTTGCCGGCCGTTTTCGTTTCGGCTGGCGCGTTGGCCGTCCTAGTTGTGTTCGGGACCATGCGGCTGCCGGCCTGGACGCTGTTCGCGCCCGCAGCTATTTCTGGCGCCGCTGGCGGCGCGCCCGGGGCTCTGGTGCGGGCGCGTTGGAACCTGGTAGTGACTAGCCCCCGTCAGCTTCACACCGCTTTTTCCCTTGAAGCGACTCTGGACGAACTGTCTTTCGTGGTAGGACCAGTCGCGGCTACGATCTTGGCCACCCAGGTGGCGCCAAGCGCTGGACTGGTCGCGCCGATCATTCTGAGCGTGATCGGGTCGCTTTGGTTCTATTCGTTACGGGCAACGGAACCGCCCGCCTCAAGGCCCAAGCGACCCAAGCAAGCTAAGCGGCCAGGCCAGCTCCTGCCAGCAGACTCCGTGGGCGAGGCGAACGCCGACACGCGCTCCGGTGAAGCGCCGCCGCCTAGCGGCGGACTGATCCTGGCGATGGCCGGGGTGGCGCCAGTGGCGGTGGTAACAATGCTGATAGGCATGGTGTTCGGGGCTTGCGACGTCAGCGTGGTGGCAGCCACCGATGCCTGGGGAGTCAAAGCGCTCTCGGGAACGGTGTTGGGAGTGTTCGCACTCGGTTCAGCTCTGGGCGGCCTGGCCTACGGCTCTCGCAACTGGGTCAGTTCGGTAGCGCGGCGTTGGGTGGTCGGACTAGGCTTCTTGGCGCTGGCCGCGGTGATGGTCTTGTTCGCCTCGAATCCGTTGTTCTTATCCATTGCTGGTTTCGCCGCCGGGCTGATGATCGCTCCCACTATGGTCAACCTCAACGCCTTGATGCAATCACTGGTGCCCAGCCACCGCTTGACTGAGGGCTTGGCCTGGGTTGGCACATCGGTCGGTGTAGGTGTGTCGATCGGTTCATCGCTGGCCGGTCAGTTGATCGACCGGGCCGGTTACCAGTTCGGTTTCGCCGCTATGCTCACCGCCGCCGTAGTGGCGGCAGCCGTCGCTCTGTTCAGCGCCCGGAGCGTCTCG
>JAIRNM010000288.1 GCA_031258055.1 Bifidobacteriaceae bacterium | reverse complement strand
CAGGCGATCAATCAAACGCACCGGCCAACTATAGCTTCGCCCGTTCCCGATGCCGTCAACTAGGCCGGTCAGCCAGGCGACGGCATCGGCCCCCGTAGACGAAGGTGTTTACCCGTGAGCGGGTTTGGGTTTGTGGACCTGAGCGTGGATGAATCTGCCGACCGCCGGGCCCGGCTTGAGTGGACAGCCGCCCAGCGCCTGACGACCCGCCGTGCGATTGAGCGGTCCGGCGTACAGGTAGGCGGCATCTGCCTGTCCTTGCACCGGCGGGTGATGCCCGGATCGGCTGATCCGACCATCCGCGCCGAAGCTCGCAAGGTGTACCGCCAAGGCATTGAGTTGGCCTATGACTTGGGCGTCAGTTTGGTTCAGGTGGCGGGCTACTACGCCTACTACGAGCCGGCGCGGGTGGAGGCGCGGCTTCGTTGGCTTGACGCACTGGCTTGGGCGGCCCCGATCGCGGCCCGGGCCGGTGTGGTGCTGGGGATTGAAAACGTGGACGGCAGCGATATCGCTTCGGTGCCCGATGCCGTCCAAGCGGCCCGCGAGATCGGCTCGCCTTGGGTGCAGGTCTACCCGGACGTGGGTAACGTGGCCGGCCACGGCGGCGACGCCGCGGCTGAACTGAGGGCCGGGGCTGGCCGGATGGCGGCGCTCCACGTCAAAGACGTGCTGCCGGGCCAGCCGCGTCGCGTGCCGTTCGGCGAGGGGATCGCGGACTTCGATGGAGCCTTCGCCGAGTTGGCCCGCCAGAAATGGTCGGGCCGGATCATGTTGGAAATGTGGAACGACAACGCGCCGGATTCTTTGGACCGGTGCGTCCGAGCTCGGAAATTCATCGCCAATAAGCTGGCCGCCGCCGATCTCAAAGTGGAACCGGCGGTTCAGGCGATCCATACAACTGAATCAACCGAAACAACCCTTCTTGAACAGGAAAGAAAATGTTTGACCTCACCACAATTGGCGAAGCCCAGCTTCGCCTGACGGTGCCCAAAAACGAGCGGCTGTCGCGAACGGCCCAGCTTCGCTTGACCGCCGCCTGTTCCGAAGCCAACGTGTCTGGGCTGCTCAGCCAGTTAGGGCGGCGCACGTCCTGGTGCACGCGCGTCCCGCACGGCGACTTGGCCGAGCGCTGCTTACATGAGTTCCGCTCGGCGGGCGTCGACATGAGCAACGTCATGCGAGTGCCCGAGGGGCGCCTGGCCCTGTATTTCATGGAGCCCGGCGAATACCCCTTGCCCTCAAGAGTGATCTACGACCGCCTGCACACGCCGTTCCGCGAACTCTCACCGGAGATGATCGATTGGGAGTCAATGTTGGACACCAGGCTGGTGTTCATCACTGGGATCACCGCGGCCCTGACCGACTCCACGGCCGCCACCGTCCAGGAACTGGCCGCTCGCGCGGCCGACCGGGGGATCGACGTGGCGCTAGACGTCAACTACCGCTCGCTCCTGTGGGACACGGACCGCGCCCGCGCGGTGCTCACACCGATCGCCCAGGTGGCGGAGATCATCTTCTGCTCACGGCGTGATGCGGATGTCGTGTTCGGCATCAAAGCCGAGGGGTCGCGGGCGTCCAAGGCGCTGCGCGACCGGTTTGGCGCCCGCCACGTGGTTTCGACCGACCAGATCGACGGCGTCTACTACTCCGGGCCTGAAGGCGAGCGCGAGTTCACGGTCCAAGTGGTGCCCGTGATCGACCGGCCCGGGGCCGGAGACGCGTTCGTGGCCGGGACCTTGCACGGGTTCCTCGATGGCGATGTGGTCGCCGGGATTGGCTACGGCATGCGGGTGGCCGCCTACGCGCTGACCCACAACGGGGATCTGACCTGCGTCAGCCAGGCCGACCTCGACATTCCCACGACCACCGACATCATCCGTTGACCGGCCGACGAACCGAAGGAGTGAAAGAGATGTCAACCTCAACTGACCACAGACCTTTGACCGCGTCAGAGCAAATCGACAGCCGACCGCTTACCGGACACCAGCGCAGCCTCCTGGGATTGGTGATCGTAGGGAACGTGTCAGAGTTCTTCGACATGTTCTTGATTGGATTCGTAGTCTCCTTGTTGACCAAACCGTGGCAATTGACAGGGTTGGAGGCCGGTGTGATCCTGGCTTGCTCCGGGCTCGGCACGGTTGCTGGGGCCATCATGTGGGGGCGCCTCGCGGACAAGCTGGGCCGCCACCGCGCCTTCCGCTGGTGCGTGATCATGTTCGTGGCCTTCACGCTGGTCTCGATTGCGACGCCGGACCGGGGCTGGTGGATGCTAGCCATTCTCCGGGTCGGAGTAGGCGTAGGTGTGGGTGGCCTAAACATCACGTCCATCCCCTACGTTCAAGAGTTCATGCCCGCTAAGCAGCGCGGCCTGCTGGCTGGCCTGGCCTCAGTGTTCATCCCCGCGGGCCTGCTGTTGGGTGCGCAGGCGCAGCAGTGGCTGGGCGAGCCTTTGGGCTGGCGCGGCCTGATCGCGCTCGGCGGGTTGCCGGTGTTCTTGCTGGTCTGGCTGAAGAAGGTGCCCGAGTCGCCCCGGAGCCTATTGGCCCGCGGCAAAGAGGAGGAGGCCCGTAAGGCTTTCGCCTGGGCTATGGAGATCAACCCCAGCGAAGTGGGCGCCCTGCCCAAGCTGGCGCGCGCCCAGACCGCCTCTTACAGGGTGCTGTTCACCAAGCACCGCCGCGCCCTGACCATCATCACCCTCGGGTCGTTCTGCTTCATCTTGGGCTCGTTTACCGTGCAGTCCTGGGGGCAGACGCTCCTCAAAGACGGCTTAGGCTACAC
>JAIRNM010000212.1 GCA_031258055.1 Bifidobacteriaceae bacterium | reverse complement strand
GTGCAGCGGTTTACCGGCCAAAGCGAGGAAAGCCTCGCCAATAGCCTCATCTTGGGTTGGGTGGGCGTGGATCAGTTCAGCCACGTCCTCAGGGTAGGCCTCCCAATTGACGATCAATTGGGCCTCTCCGACTAGTTCACCGATCCGGGCTCCCAACATGTGCACGCCCAGCACCGGGCCGCCGGCCGCTCGCACCAGCTTGACGAAGCCTTGGGTGCCCAGGACTTGGCTCTTGCCGTTTCCAGCCAGGTTGTATTCGACTGTCTCAATGGCGTCTTCACCGTGTTCGCGTTTAGCGGCTTCTTCGGTCAATCCGACCGACGCGATCTCCGGATCGCAGTAGGTGACACGCGGAATGCCGGATTCGATCAACGGTGGCGGGTTCAGGCCAGCGATACGTTCAGCCGCGGCGATTCCTTGGGCAAAGCCGCGGTGCGCTAGCTGCAAGCCCGGAACAATGTCGCCGACCGCCCACACTCCCTCCACGGAAGTCCGTAGCTGAGGATCGGTGATCACGAAACCGCGGTCCATCTGAAGACCGAGGCTCTCGAAACCAGCGTTGACAGTGTTGGGGCCACGGCCGACCGCCACCAGTAGAACATCTCCGGTTAGCTGTTCGCCGTTGCCAAGGGTCACGGACACTTGAGTGTCGTCCTGTGAGACGTCCGCCACTTTGCTGCCCAGCTTGTAGCCAATGCCGCGCCGCCTGAAAGAACGTTCCAGGAGCTTCGAGACAGCCACATCCTCATTTGGGGCGAGGTGTTCCAAGGCTTCCACAATGGTGGCCTTAGCCCCGAAGGAAGTCCAGAGCGAGGCGAATTCCAGTCCTATGACGCCGCCGCCTAAAACAATCGGGTTGCGCGGCACCCAGTCCAGTCCAAGCGCTTGGTCTGAGGTCATGACGCGCCCCTCAATCGCTAAGCCGGGCAGGGAGCGGGCGTAAGAACCGGTACCAAGCACCAGGTTGCGGCCCCGGATCAATTCGTCGCCGACTCTCACTTGGTTGGGCGATTGGACTTCGCCGTGCCCTTGGATGAGGTTCACGCCGCGGCCTGAAACCAAGCCTTGGAGACCTTTATAGAGCCGGTCTATGACGCTCTGCTTGAACCGGTTCACGCCGCCTATGTCAATGCCCTCAAGGCTCGAATTCACGCCGTACTTGGCTGATTCGCGCACCTGATCAGCGATCTCAGCGCTGTGGAGCATCGCCTTAGTCGGGATGCAGCCCCGGTGCAGGCAGGTCCCGCCCACTTTGTCCGCTTCGATCAAGGCTGTGTTCAAGCCCAGTTGGGCGGCGCGCAGAGCGGTCGCGTAGCCGCCGCTCCCCGCACCGAGTATGACGACGTCGTACACGGCTGATTCTGCCACTGCGATGGCACCTTTCTGAGTGATCGGTTCTTGGCTTCACCCCGCCCCATGCGGGGCTGAAGTCCCAGATCAATTCTGACACGAGTTTTCGGGTGGGCTGATCGCGGCGGCTCGACTAGGCTCAGGGTTGTGGTTTGGCGTCCGTTCTCTAAGCGCAAGGGTTTCGGCGCTGGCACTCCCGGCGCCTCGGCGGCTGACGCCAAACGGGAGACCTTGGAACACCTACGGTTGTTCGCCGCCTCGCGGGTTGGCGTGGAAGCCTATATTGAGCCTCCCAATTCGCAGTTCCAGACCACTCTGCTCTTGATTGCGACCACCGGCGAATGGACGCGCCGGAAAGTCCCCGACGCGGCCACGGCGCGCTCGATCGCCACGACTTTGGGCGTGCCGGTATACGATGTCAACTTCACCGGCTACCCCCAGCGCATGCGGGACTGGAACGCCGCCCAGCGCGAGGCCCAAAAGCGCCGCCAGAGCTAACCGGCCCGGCCGGACGGCATCGCCCAATCTGCCCGATGCCGTCCCAACATGGCGCCCTTGGGGCGGTCGCCGCCCCGTGCCAGTAACGGGGACAGATGGCCGGGGGAGTTTTTGAGCAGGCCACTATTAGTGGCATGGCGTCAGTTAGGTCCACGGCACGGTCCAAGCGCCCCATGCCACCGGGTAGCCTCAGCTCTTCTCCAATAGCACGCTGGCTTGGGCGGTGGTGAGGTACCAGCGGTTCGTGTCCGCGAGTTGGCGAAAGCCGTGCGCTGAGTAAAAGGCGCCCGCCTCGTGGTCGATGGCGTCCACGATGATCAACCTGCCACGGGCGCGCTGGGCGGCTTGGAGGACCACTTCGATCGCGTCTAGCAACAAGGCCGTGCCCAGCCCCTGGCTCTGGATTGACTGGTCTAGGGCGAGCCGGGCAATCAGGTGGCCGGGGATGACGCTGACGCCGCCGGAGGCTGATCGGGGCAGCCCGGCCTTGCCGACAGCGGTCGGTGCGAGCGCGTAGTAGGCGACGACCCGGCCGGTCTCCGGGTCCGCCCAGACGTAGACCCTGGCTGTTCCCTGCCGCTGCGCCCGCCTGGCTTGGTTTATCAGCCACTCGTCCAGGGCTGGCTTGCCGCAGGCGAAGGCCTGGACCAAGTGGTGGTCGGTCAGTGGTTCAGATGCCCAAGTCATCGGCGTGAGTACGGGCGCGGTCGGGCGGCGGCCGCGGCCAGCTTCGCCAAGGCGGGGCCGGTCTGGTCAAGGGCGGCAAGCAGGGCGTCGAAGGCATCCTCGGGAATCAGGGTGACTTCAGCGCGGCCGACCAGCCGAGCGGCCCGTTCCTCCGCCGCGCGCACCACGAACTGGGATTTGGATTCGCCCGTCAGGGCGGCGGCTTGATCAATCAGGTCATCCGCGGTGGGGTCCAGCCGCGCCTCAATCCGCCTCGTTTTCACAGCCATCCGACTACCGTACTACAAATGTGGTACCGTCCGCGAGGCGGGAGGAGTCTAACCGGCAGCCAATCTGGACGCGTAGCCGACCGGACGGCATCGACCAATCTGCCACCTGCCACTAATGGGGAGCGCAACGGTGGCACGGCGTCAGTTAGGTCCACGGCCTAGCCACTGGTCGCCGGGTCAACAGCGAAACCGAGCGGGAGCACGATAGCATGGGCGTTGATCCTTTGCCCAGCTCGAACCAACGCATGAGAAGCCTGATGAAGCCTAAAGTTATGACCCTGGCCACCGTGGCCTGCCTGGCGTTGTTCACGGTTGCCTGCGTGCCGCCAGATGACAACGTTGAGGACCCCGCCGCCGACGGCTCGATCATCGCCGACGACGGCTGCACCGCTCTAGTGGTGGCGACCTCATCCGAGAAAGTCAACTTGATGGATGAGATCGGCGCGGCCTTCAAAGCTTCACCTGAGGCTGGCGCCCTCGACGGCTGCGTCAGCATTTATCCGATCAACGTGTCTTCTGGTAAGGCGGCCGAGATCCTCTCCGAACGGCCGTCCGAATGGCCGGAGGGGGATGAGTCTTCTTGGCCCTCGATTTGGTCTCCCGCTTCGACTGTCTGGACCGACCGGGTGGCGTCTTTGGCGGGGGCTGGTTTCGTTGATGGGGCCGAATCCTTCACCCACACACCAATTGTTTTCGGTATGCCCGAATCAATGGCGCGAGCAATGGGCTGGCCGGGCGCGGAAATCGGGTTGAAGGACTTCGAGGCTTTGATCGCCGGTGACGGCTGGTCCTCGCTCGGCAAGCCGCTGTGGGGGGCTTTCAAGATTTCGAAGACCAACCCGAATACCTCTACGACTGGGCTGTCGACCATTTTGATGCAGTCTTATGCCGCCGCCGGGAAAACAACTGATTTGACAGTCGATGACGTCTCGGCGGCGGAGGAGTTCTCCCGCACTTTTGAGTCAGCCGCGATTCATTACGGCGACACGACCGGTAAAGTGCTGATGAACTTGGCCGAATCCATGACTGGCAGCGGCTCATCGTATGTGTCGGCCATCGCCCTTGAGGAAACCTCGCTTTTCAATTACAACATTGGCAATCCGGATTCCCACACCGTCCAGCCAGGCGAGCAATTGGTGCCGCCGGCTGAGAAGCTAGTGGCGGTTTATCCGTCCGAAGGCTCCCTCTGGTCCGACAACCCGGCGGTCTTATTGGGCGCGAAGTGGGTTACGGCTGATCAGAAGAAGGCAGGCGAGGCTTTCCTCGAGTTCCTCCACTCCGACACCGTTCAGCGAATCCTCCCGAAGTACGGCTTTAGGCCGCTCAGCGAAACAGTCGATGTGACGGCTGAACTAAACGCCTCGGTCGGCATTGATCCAGCTAAACCGGCTGTGACTCTGGACAAACCGGACCCTCAGGTCGTGACGGCGGCTCTTGACCAGTGGACGTTGATTCGCAAGCCGTCAGCGGTACTTGAGCTGATCGACATCTCCGGCTCAATGGATGAAGACGCCGGCAATGGCCAGACGCGGTTAGAACTAGCGGTGGACGCGGCCCGCTCCACGATCGACAATTTCCGGCCGACTGATGAGATCGGGGCGTGGGCTTTCACTACTGGCTTGAGCGCTTCAATTGACGGCCAGCCGGTGGAATACTTAGCTCCAGTCCGGGATTTCGGGCCACTGGGCAGTGACAAAGAAACGCTGAGGAGTTCTATCTCCGACTTGCTGTATTCCTCGCGCAAGGGCACACCCTTGTATGACGCCATCGGCTTCGCCTACGACTATCTGAAGCAACGCGCCGAATCGGGGCGGATCAACGCCATAGTCGTCCTATCGGACGGCGAGGACACTGATTCGACCACTTCAATCGAAGCCTTGATCCAGAAGATCAACGCCGATACGGACGAGGGCGGCAACGACCAGCCGGTTCGGATCTTCGCCATCGCTTACGGCGGCGCGGCCGACCTGGGCGCCCTTGAGCAGCTAGCCCGCGCCTCCGGCGGCCAAGTCTTCGACGCCACCGACGCCACCAAAGTGGGCGACGTCCTCCGCTCGGTCATGAACAACTTCTGAGGGTAGAATGCTGTGATCTTGACCCGTATGAGGCGCATGGGTGTTGTGTCGTTGGCGCTGTCGCTGTCGCTGTGGTTGGGTTTGGCAGCGGCGCCAGCCGCTTTGGCCGATGACGTCGAGACAGTCGTGGACAACGCCGTGGCCTGCGTCGACGCGGACCCGGTCTGCGCCTTGGGCGGCGCAAGCCTTGACGTGGACAGGCCTGAGTTGGCGGCGGCGTTGCCAACGCACTGGCGCTTGATCGTGGCGCCACCCTCCAGCCTGGAAACTGACATCCGGGAACTCAGCGCAACGGATTTGGCGCGAGACGTGGCCGAGGAAACCGGGAGCGCGATCCTGGTCCTAGTGGAAAAGGCGCCCGGCAGCCGCAGCTTTGGCTTGGCGGGTGGGGGGCTTTCGGCCGAGCAGATCACCGAATGCCTGACAGTTCTGAATCGGTCGTCCGACGCGGGCGGGGCGGCGATTATCGCGTCAGCGGGAGAGTTGGAGCGCATTGTGGGGACGGCATCGTCCAGCGAAGCGACGGCAGAACCGACCACCGGCTGGGACGTGGCCAGGGCGATTGGTGACTTCTTCAAGAAGCTGCTCACCGTCATCGGTATTGTGATCCTGCTGCTTGTGGCGGGGCTGGTGACGGCCATCGTCTTGATTCTGCGCCACTCCAGTCCCAAGCGTCGGCGCACCCGTGCCCACAGCCGGGTGGACAAGAAGCTTTTCGACAACTCCGAAAACGCCGACTCGGTTGAGAAGTCGCTGCTCAAGCTGCGTGAACTGGCAGACCTGTACGCGGCCCAACCGAAGAAGTACACGGCTGGCGGCGCGCCCATCCACGGTCAGATCAATCAGGTGATTGTGGACGTGCAAGAGCTTTTCCGGCGGCTGCGGGCGAACGGAACCGCCCAACAGGCGCGGCTGGCGGAATCCAAGTACGCCGATGTGCTCAAGAAAGTCGTCCTCACAGTAGACCGTGACTACTACGGCGACATAGTCGCCAATCCGCGCCTCTGGTCCTCCCCAGATGAAAGAATCAAGGCGATCGGCCAGGCCCTGCGAGCCGTCCACGAACAGGTGCTGGAAAATATCAAGCAGGTCAACGCCTCAAAGGACCTTGAGTTCATGGTCGTCTTGGATTCGCTCTTGGAAAGCGAACGGGCGGCGAAACTCTCAGACGTGTACGGCCAAACCGAACCCAACCACACACCGGCCCATCAACCCGACCAGAAAGGCAGTGAACAGATATGACCAGCCCCAGCATTGAGACAGCCGAAGCCGAAGTGATCGCGGCGATTCCCGGTGTGGACATCGACTCGTTGCTTACCGCCGCTGATTCAGCGGCTCCAGCCGCGCCCCTGGAGAAGGCGCTGAGCACTGTGTCGACGCAGGACAAGGCGGTCGCTAAACCAGCCGATGCCCGCTTCCAATTCCGTTCACTGCTCACCCCGGAGCAGACCGCGGCTCTGAAGAAGGGAGCGCCCGCGCTAGCCGACAAGATGGTCGCGGATCTCAACACCATCATCACCTTCGGTGGCCCGGTCCTCCAGAAACTCAACGCCGCCTCAGTCCAACTCCTGGAAGAGCAGCGCGACATCAAGCTGCCGGATGCTGAAGTGCTGGTTAATGATCTGCTCCGGGAGATGGATGGTTTTGAGAAGCGTTTCCGCAACCGCGGGCTGGAAGAGAAAGCGGCTGGCCTCAAGAAGTGGTTCCGCTCCACCAAGTACTCCCTCAAGACCATGGTCCGCGAATCCAAGCCGCTGGCCGAGAAACTAGACCTGGCTGAGGTCAAACTGCAGGAAATGGAGACCCGGCTGGGCGACAACATCTCTCGCGGCCAACTCATGCACAAGCAGACGCTTGAGCATCTGGACGAGGTCGTGGCGGTCCTCGCCGCCTTGGAGGAAATCACCGATGTTATCCGGGCCGAATTCACCGCTGCCGATAAGCTCCTGCAATCCTCCGAGGCCGCTGGCGACACCGCCACCGTTGAATGGAAAGGCCAGAAGGTCACGGTCAACGAGTTGCGTGAGATCCACTCCAACCTGGCGACCGCCTTGTCTGAGGTGGAGAAGACCTGGCACGATTGGCGCCAGCAGTTCTTCATGGGCTATGCCCACGCCCCATCCACTCGGAACCTGGTCATTACGCAGTTCGCCATGCGTCGGCGCCTGCAAACCTTCCGGACCATGGGTATTCCTTCGGGCCGCCGTTCCTTGGCGCTGTGGCAGCAGGCCGCATTGGCCCGCGAAGGCGCCGAGATGGGTCAAGCCGTCCAGGAGGGTGTCAACAGGCTGGTCCAGCAGTCATTCAAAGAGACGGCCGATGCCGTCAAACTAGTAGCCGAAGGCTCTCAGGCACCCGTCATCACCGAGGACACGGTTTGGGTCGTCATTGATTCGGTCAAGAGCCAATGCGAAGCCATTGTCGCGGCCGATGCCGCTGGCCGCCAACTGCGCGCCCGCAACCTGAAAGCCCTAGAGCAGGGTGAAGTGACCATCAAAGACGAGTTCGAGGAATCACGCCGCCGGATTGCCCAGCAAG
>JAIRNM010000162.1 GCA_031258055.1 Bifidobacteriaceae bacterium | reverse complement strand
TAGTTGAGGCTCTGGTCGATTGAATCTAACAGGCTTGGATAAGAGGGGTTATACAGAATATTCCAAGGCATGCACAGAGTTGCCCAGTCGAGGAAGCTGTAATACTCCTCCAGGTTCTGCGCCGGGTTGGTCACCCGGTCGGGGTTGATTTCAACCCCCTTGGCTAAGGCCGCCTCAAATAGTTCCTTCAGGTCTGGATTCTCATCCAGCATCTTTATGAAGGCGACAGTATCTGGCTGGTGGACAGAGTCATCCACCGCCGCTGACGTAGCCTCCGCGGACGAAGCGACCGCGGGAGCATCCGACTTGGACGGCGACGCACTGGGCGAATCCGAACCGCTGCAGGCGGTGACCGCGAACAGAGCCAGACCCAGCAGCAGTGCTAGGGCGCGGCGCGCTCCGGCCCGCCAGTCATCAATAGTGTTCTTCGAACTAGATTTCATTTCTTTTCCTTTCTGCGAAATTGCCGACCACGTTCATTCAAGAAACGATGGCCGTGCCGCTGAGGCCGTTAACAGCGGCCAGAGCGCTCTCCAGTGAGCCGATAATCGCCGTCCGTCCGGGTTCACCGGAGACGAAGTCGCAGGCGGCTTGCACTTTGGGCAACATGCTGCCCTTGGCGAACTGACCTTGATCGATATAGGCGCGCGCTTCAGCCAGCGTGCACCGGGTCAAGGCTTGTTGGCTTGGGGTGTTGAAATTAACGAATACGTGGTCCACGGCGGTCAAGATAAGCAGCACATCGGCGCCCACCAGGTGGGCTAGTTTCGCGGCTGCGAAGTCTTTGTCGACCACCGCGTCAACACCGTGGTAACGGGTGCCGCTGTAAACCACCGGCACGCCGCCCCCGCCGCAAGCGATGACCACTTGGCCATCTTCAATCAGGGTCCTCAGAGTCATTTTCTCGTAAATGTCGACCGGCCTAGGCGAGGGCACCACCCGGCGCCAGCCGCGCCCGGCGTCTTCGACATAGGTGTCGCCCGTATCCCGCCTTAGCCCGCGAGCCGTCTCCTCATCGAAGAAGGCGCCAATCGGTTTCGAGGGCTTAGCGAAGGCCGGATCATCCGGGTCAACCACCACCTGGGTTAGCATCGCCACGACCGGGATGGCCTCATGCCCGCGGGCGACCAGTTCCTCGTCGATGGCTTGCTGGAGGTGGTAGCCAATGTAGCCCTGGCTCATGGCGGTGCATTCCGCCAACGGCACGGCTGGCACCGAGCCGAGCCGACTCGCCTCCTCGAAAGCTAACCGGATCTGCCCCACCTGCGGGCCGTTGCCGTGCGCCACGACCAGTTGGTTGCCAGCTTCGATCAGGTCAGCGATCGCTTTCGATGCCGTCATGGCCCGGCCGAGTTGTTGTTCGGCGTTGTCTCCGAGGGCGTTTCCGCCCAGCGCCACCACGATTTTGGACATAGTTCTCCTCCAAGACTTGGATTGCGTGCTTTTCCGGTTCGTCAGGTCGCCGCTAGCCCTGTCGGGGCAGAGGCGGAGCCTGTGCCCCGGGGGGAATCGCCGCGATCCACTAATGACGCCTGTCCCCATTAGTGGAACGGTGCGGGACGCAGACGCAGAGGACACCTAGGCGGGCTGTTGCTGAGTGATGCAGTGGATATTGCCGCCGCCCAGCAGGATCTCTCGCGCGGGGACACTCACCACCGTCCGGCCGGGGAACACCTCCTCCAGCACAGAGACAGCCAGTTGGTCGGCCGGGTCACCGAAGGCCGGAACCACCAGCCCACCGTTGGCAATGTAGAAGTTCACATACGATGCCGCCAGCCGGTCGCCTTCCAGACGCGGCAGGGTGCCATCGACGGCATCGACCCCCTTGCTCTCCTCCTCGGTGATCGTGATCGGCTTGGGCAACGGCAGCTTGACAACTTCGATCTGCCGACCCTTGGCGTCCACCGAACGGGTCAAGATGTCGTAATTCTCCTGGCTGATGGCGTACTGCGGGTCGGATTCGTCGTCCGTCCAGGCCAGCAGCACTTTGCCGGGCTCCACCACACAGCAGATGTTGTCCACATGGCCGTTCGTCTCATCCAGGTAGATGCCTTGCCTCAGCCAGATGACCTTCTCAGCGCCCAGGTATTCCTTCAGCTTGGCCTCGATTTCCGCCTTCGAGTGGTCGGGGTTGCGGCCAGGCGAGAGGAGGCATTCCTCGGTCGTGTAGATAGTCCCTTCGCCATCGCTGTGGATCGAGCCGCCCTCCAGCACAAAGCCTTCGGTCCGGTAGGAGTCGACTCGCTCCAGCTCACAGATTTTCCGGGCCACCTGGTCGTCGCGGTCCCAGGGGAAGTACAGGCCGTCAAACAGCCCGCCCCAGGCGTTGAATTCCCAGTCAACGCCACGGACCTCGCCCGTCGCCTGGTTCTTGACGAAGGTCGGACCGCAGTCGCGCACCCACGAGTCGTTATTGGAGATTTCGACCACCCGCACGTCGTTAGGCAGCTGGTTGACAGCGTTGTCGTATTGGGCGGCGCTGACGCCCACTGTGACAGGCTCAAATTGGGCGATGCCGCGCACTACATCGGCAAAAGCGGCTTGCGCTGGTTTCGCCCCCTGGCGCCAGTTGTCGGGCCGCTCCGGCCACAACACCCAGCAGCCAACATGGGGCTCGAATTCGCCGGGCATTGCGAAGCCATCAGCGGTTGGGGTGGTACTAAGACGTTTCATGATTGGCTTTCCTTTGTTTGTTGAGTGGGGACCTGTCGCACCGACGGCGTAGCGCCGGTGCCGCTGGTGGTTTCTGTGGACAGCGCAGCCGCCATGGGCATGCGTCCGGCCTGGAATGCAATGATCTCTCCGGCCAGCACCGCTACGGCGGTGCCAGCTATGAGGGTCCAATCGATGAACCAGCCGTGGGGCTGCGTGTCGTCAGGATAGGCCAGGCAGAAGAACACAGACAGCGCCAGCAGCCCCATGGGGATCCAGGTCGCTAGGTTCAGGACGGCCGGGCCGCCGGGCATCTTGTAGGGCCGCTCAACGTCCGGGTCAATCCGGCGCAGCTTCCTAAAGGCCGGGAACATCAGCAGGTACGACGCAAGCAGCGTGATGATCTGAAGGGCGAAGAACTTCCAGAACATGTCCTCGTCACCACTGATCTCGGTGATCATCGGGGCCAGGACCACCAGCACGCTGGCGACCACGCCGTTGACCATGGAGGCACCGAACGGAACGTCGTCGGTCCCCTTCTTCCGCTTACCGAAAACCTTCGGCAGAGCGCCGTTGTCGGCCGCGTACATCGCCACGTAGTTGACGCCAAGCGCCCACGCCAACAGGTTTATAACCAGCGTGAACAGGAACATCAGGCCCGCAACAATGAGCACCACTGAGGCGATGGACCATCCCTCTGCGAACAGCCCGAAGGTATCAAGCAGTCCGGACTCCGGGTCAATCTCATCGGCGGGGACCGCCACGCCAATTCCGAAGGCGGCGAATAGGTAGAAGAACGCCACCAAAGCGCCGCCAACCAGCAACGCCTTGGGAATCTGCTTCTTCGGATTGTCCATCTCCCCGGCGAAGGTGGTGACCACCTCGAAACCCAGGAAGTTGAAAATGACGATGGCGATAAAGCTGATTCCGGCCGCTCCAGGCAACAAATCGGCGGCCGATGTGACTGGGTTGGCCACCCCGCGGGTGATTGCGAAATAGATGCCCAGACCACCCAACGCCACCATGATGATGATCTTGAAGGCCGTCGCAATGTTGATCAGCAGCGCGCTCTCCGAGACAGAGTGATTGGACAGATAGCTGACTATCCAAATGAAGGCGAGCTGCACGGGCAACGCGATGGACTGCGGTATCTCGGTGTCAAACGCCTGCTCAATCACGCTGACGGCCAAGACCGCCAGCGACGCCATCCAGAGCGCGAAGTTGATCCAGTAGTACCAGGCCACCCGGCTGCCCCAGCGGTTGCCAAAGGCCCGTTTGATCCAGTCAAACAGGCCCCCCTCGCCCTGGTAAGTGGTGCCCAACTCGGCGCTAACCATGCCATAAGGTAAGAAGAATGCGATCAACATCAGAATCCACCAGAAGTACTGGCTGTTGCCGATCGCAGCGCTCGGCGCCGCCGCTTCGACCACCAAGA
>JAIRNM010000056.1 GCA_031258055.1 Bifidobacteriaceae bacterium | reverse complement strand
CGCACCGAGGTCATGTACGGCCCGGGCGGCTACGCCTACGTCTACCTGTGCTACGGCATCCACCATCTGCTCAACGTAGTCACCGGCGCGGCAGGCGAGCCGCAAGCGGCTCTCATCCGCGGCGCCCAGGGCCACCCCGGTCCGGGCCGACTGACCAAGGCCCTCGGCATTGACCTCACTTGTAACCGCTCCGCCCTAAGCGAACTGAGCGGTCTCTGGCTGGAGTCAGGCGAGCCGCCCAGCCGCCTCGCCACCGCGCCGCGTGTCGGCCTCGGCGACGCGACGCCTGCCGACCAAGCCCTCCCCTGGCGCTTCCTCGCCTCCCCCTATTCGGGGAGTTATTCTGCTTGAACCGAGTAGGTAAAATAGGAAGACTGGGCACAGCGAACGTTCGCCGCCAGCGATCAAAGGAAGATGGACAATGACCACTGTCCCGAGCCGCGAGTTCAACCGCGATGTCAGCGCCGCCAAGCGAGCCGCCCAGGCGGGGCCAGTAACCATCACCGCGCTTGGGCGCCGCGCCCATGTGCTGCTAACGGCGGCGGACTATGACCGGCTGGCGAACGCTGGCGGGCTAGTCGGAACGCGCCTCCGGATGGAGGGAGCGGACAGCATCGATTTGCCCGTTCCTAAGCGGACTGTTCAACCCTCACCACGGATTCCCGAACTGTGAAGTATTTGCTCGACACTAATGTCCTGAGCGACGCGCGCCGGGGAACGTCATGGTTAGCGCAGAGCGGCGTGGGTACCAATCCGGCGCCAAATGACGTGGGGCTGCCCTTGGCGACGCTCCGGACCGTAACGGAAAGTAGCGCAGCCGTCCGGGGCGAAGGTCATTTCCCAGACGCCATCGGCACCCTGAACGCGCTTGACGCGAAGGCCCGCTCGAAGGCCCTGACCGGCTGACAAATCGGCGACGAACTTCGCCAACGCCGCGGTGAAAGCCCGCCGCATCTCTGGCTCAAGCCTCTCCCAGTCGGCGACGCAGCGCGGGTCGATCTCGTAAGTCGGCGCCATCAACGCTCCGTGAACCATTTCAGCAGAGCGTCGCCGTCCTTGAGAAACACGCCTTCGCCCCGCGATTCCTGTTCGTCAGCCTCCCGTTCTCCGGCTTGCCATTCTGGTGTCCAATACCAGAACTGGTCTACGGGAACGGCGACGTGCGGGCGCAACTCGACCACGCTGTCTTCCTCGCGAAGGCTGATTTCGACTTGGGCGCCCGGCTGGTCCAGTCTTAGGCGCCGCCGCATGGCTGCCGGCAGCGATATAGTGCCGCGCGCACTGATCGACGCGAACGCTGGGGCTATCTCAGCGCGAGGCTTGGTGTCGCTTTCACTCATCCTCAGACATTGGCCGAAAAGCAGAAATTGCGCAACACAGAAACTCCGCCAAGGCAGCCCGTAATCGTTAACACGCGACTCGGTGTCTGCGCACGGAAGGGACCAGCCTGGCGAGTTAGGTGGGCTACCGACCGCGCCGCCCGGCGTTGTTCGCCGCCCCTAAACAGCGCTCAGCGGGTTCGAGGCGGAGACGACAGCAACACGGTGGGCACGTCGAAAGCGGCGACGACGGCATCGGGCGCTATATTTCGGTCCATGCACATGACCCACGAAAGCGCGGCCAAGGTGGCCACGCCTCGCTCCCATAAGATCGGGCTGGCCATCGCCATGGGGATTCTGGCTGCCCTGACCGGGGCGGGCCTGATCTGGATGTGGCCGGACCGGGCGGAGTTGCCGGACAAGATCGCCTACCTGGACGCCAACGCTTCCTGGGCCTACGGCACCGTCACCGAGGTGGACCTTGAGGCGACCGCGCCTGAAGGCGAGGAGCCGCAAGCGGTCTTCGTTGAAATCGAAGGTGAGGACGGCGGCGAGAACGAAATCTGGCCAATTCACCTGAACCCGGAGGTCCCGGCCACGGACTTCTCCCGAGGCGACCGCGTCAAGCTGATGCATCTGCCAGCGGCGGCCCAGACCGGTACGCCCTACGTCTTCTACGACTTTATGAGGACTTGGCCGCTGATACTGCTGGGCGGATTGTTCACCGCCGCCGTCTTCGCGGTGGCCCGGCTGAAAGGACTGGCCGCCATCGCCGGGCTGGTTCTCTCGCTGCTGGTGATCTGGAATTTCCTGCTGCCAGCCTTGACTTTGGGCAAGAACCCGCTGGCGGCGGGGCTGGTGACAGCTAGTGCGGTGATGTTCATCGTGGTCTATCTGGCGCATGGTATTTCCGTCAAGACCACGACGGCGCTGCTGGGCACATTCGCCGGGATCGCCATTGTGACGGCGCTGGCTTGGTGGGCTATCCCAGCCGCCCATTTGACGCCGCGCACCCATGAGGGCATGAGCCAAATGGCCTTCGACGCGCCGGCGGTGGACCTGCGCGGGGTGCTGCTTTGCGGCATGGTGCTGGCGGGGGTCGGGGTGCTCAACGATGTCACCATCACCCAGGCCTCGGCGGTTTGGGAGCTTCGCGCCGCCGAGCCGTCCGCTTCGCGCCGCCGTCTGTTCGCCCGCGGAATGCGGATCGGGCGCGACCACATCGCCTCGACTGTTTACACGATCGCCTTCGCCTATGTCGGCACTGCCCTCGCCTTGCTGGTCTTGGTCGGCCTCTATGACCGCTCCGCCGCCGACGTTTTGAGTTTGGAAGAGATCGGCGAGGAACTGGTCCGCACCCTGGTCGCCTCGGTCGGATTGGTCTTGGCCATTCCTCTGACTACCGCCATCGGCGCCGCTTTAGCGCCTGGTCCGCGCCCCCTTAGCGCCGCCGCGGCGGATGATCCCTCGCCTGTCGCACCAGCCCAGGCTTAGCTGTGCCTAATCGCGAAGTCCAGGTTTCGACCCACTTGCCGCGATTACAAACACCCCCTGGCCGATGCCGCCCGCCTCGCGCCGCGACATAGCCGCAGGTCAAGGCATTAACCCCGTTTCGCCCGTCCCCAGGCGGCGGCGCTGTTAGATTGGTCGCGTGACCAACGAACCCCGCCGCTCCGACCGCGCGACCACTGAAGAAGCCGAAATCGATGCGATCCTTGACCGTTGCGAGGTTGGGCATCTCGGCCTGTGGTCACGGGGCGAGCCTTATGTCATCCCGCTGCATTTTGCCCACATCCGGACCGGCGCCGAGTTGGCGGTCTACTTCCACGGCGCTGGCCAGGGCCGGAAAATCGAGGCGATCGGCGCTGGCACAAGGGCCTGCTTCGAAGCCGACCAACGCCTTGGCTTGGTCGACAACGAAAAAGTCTGCCGGATCGGCTCGGCCTTCGAGTCGGTGATCGGCTGGGGACAAGTCGAGGTCTGCGCCGATCCAGCGCTCGCGCGAGTCGGCCTAGAGGCGATACTCGACAAGTATGCGCCGGGCCGCTCGCCCGAATTGATGGCCCGCGATGTCAATCTGGTGACCGTCCTGCGCATGGTCCTTGAACAGCCAATCGGCAAGCGCCGTGAATAGCCGCGCGGTACCGCGCTCGTAAGCGCCGCGCGCCGACGGCCCCGGTAGTCCAGAGAGCCGATGCGGCCGAACCGCGACCGCCAGCACCCGCCGCCGACTGCCTTTCGGTCGGAGCGGGCTAGGCTCTTGGGAATGAGTGACTTACCGGGATTGGTGTCGGCCGGGTTCACGCCCAAATTGTGGCGAGAGGTCGAAGGATTCGAGGGCTTCACGGACATTACCTACCACCGGGGGGTTTCCAGGCCCAGCGCTGGCGGCGTTAGCAGTGCGGGCACCAACGATCAAACGGGCGAAAACACTGAGACCGATCAACCCTGGGTGCGCATCGCTTTCAACCGACCGGAGGTCCGCAACGCCTTCAACCCTTCGACTGTCGATCAACTGATCGCTGTCCTCCGTCACGCCGCCGAGTGGCCAGATGTGATCGCCGTTTTGCTGACCGGCAATGGTCCCAGCCCGGTAGATGGCGGCTATGCCTTCTGCTCTGGCGGCGACCAACGCTTCCGCGGACCGGACGGCTACGAGTACGGGCGGACGGACAGCACAGGCCATTGCGCCCCAGGCGGGGGCGGCTCCGGGCGCTTGCACATAGTGGAGGCGCAACACCTGATCCGGACCATGCCGAAGGTCGTGATCGCGCTGGTGGACGGCTGGGCGGCGGGCGGCGGCCATTCCCTCGCGGTGGTCGCTGACTTGACCATAGCCTGCCGCGAGCACGGCCGTTTCAAGCAGACAGACGCCACGGTCGGGTCGTTCGATGCCGGTTACGGCTCCGCCCTCTTAGCCCGCCAGGTGGGCCAAAAGCGCGCCCGCCAGATCTTCTTCTTAGCCGAGGAGTACAGCGCCGAGCAAGCCGCCGCCTGGGGTGCCGTCAACTTAGTTGTCGCTCACGATGCCGTCGAAGCCGCGGGCATCGCTTGGGGCCGCCGCCTGGCCGAACAGTCGCCCGGGGCGCTCAGAATGCTCAAGTTCGCGTTCAATCTGGCCGATGACGGGCTTGCCGGCCAGCAAGTCTTTGCCGGCGAGGCAACCCGATTGGCTTACGGCACAGCCGAAGCGGCCGATGGCCGCGACGCTTTCTTAGAGCACCGCCCCCCGCGCTGGGACCAATTCCGCAAACAAATCCTCTAACCACCCGCCTATAGGTTCCCTAAGACCACGGAACCGGTGGCGCTGACCCGAAACCGATCACGGGGCCTACCGGACAAGCCGGGTCTCCATTTACTCACGCGTCATTGTCTCCGATCAAGGTCAAATGGTCAGATGCCTGGATCTGCGCTGTGAGAGCATCGG
>JAIRNM010000040.1 GCA_031258055.1 Bifidobacteriaceae bacterium | reverse complement strand
CGATGATCCAGCTAACTGGCGGTTGGTGGCGGGCCAGGCGGCCGACCCGGAAACCCTGGCCGATTTGGCCTTCGCTTGGAAAGCCTGCCGCGCCGTCAAATCGAATGCGATTCTGCTAGCCAAAGATGGCGCCTCGGTCGGTGTGGGCATGGGCCAAGTCAACCGGGTCGATTCAGCCGACCTGGCGGTCAGGCGGGCCGGTGCCGATAGGGCGCGGGGTGCGGTGGCGGCATCGGACGCCTTCTTTCCCTTTCCGGACGGCTTGGCGGTCCTGGTCAAAGCGGGAGTCAAAGCAGTGGTCGAACCGGGCGGTTCGATCCGTGACGGCGAAGTGATCGAAGCGGCCCAAGCGGCCGGGGTGACGCTCTATTTCTCGGGCTCGCGCCACTTCTTCCACTGACCAGGCGGCGGGACACGAACCCGTCCAGAGCCCATGGCGAAGGCGTGCGCCAGGCGCCAGTTATGCTTAAGCATGGCATTGAAGCCCCCGCAGGCAAACAACCCTCTAGAAAGAAGCAATGGTTATGGCTAGAAGCGGTAAAGCTACCGTGATTGGCGCCGGATTCTACGGCTCCACAACCGCTCAGCGTATGGCTGAGTATGACATTTTCGATGAGGTCGTCATGACCGACATCCGAGACGGCTGGCCGGAAGGCTTGGCCCTGGATATGAACTCCTCCAGGCCCATCGAGGGCTTCGAGACTCGGGTCATTGGCAAGACGACCACGGCTGACGGCCAAGGCTACGAAGTAATCGAAGACTCGGAGGTCGTAGTCGTCACCGCCGGCGTGCCGCGCAAGCCGGGCATGAGCCGGATGGACCTGCTCGGGGTCAACGCCGGGATTGTTCGCGGCGTGGCTGAGAGCATCGCCAAGTACGCGCCCAACGCCGTGATCATCGTGGTGTCGAATCCGCTGGACGAGATGACCACCCTGGCGCAGATCGCCTCCGGGTTCCCGCATCACCGCGTGATGGGTCAAGCCGGCGTACTTGATACCGCCCGTTTCACCTACTTCGTGGCCGACAAGCTCGGATTACCGGTCGGCGCTGTGAAGACTCTCACGCTCGGCTCCCACGGCGACACCATGGTGCCGGTCGCGTCCGCTTGCACTGTGAACATCAACGGCGAAGTCAAGCTCTTGGCTGACGTCCTGCCCGCGGCGGACATCGACGCCCTCGTCACCCGCGTGCGCGGGGGAGGAGCGGAAGTCGTCGCCCTGCTCAAGACTGGCTCCGCCTATTACGCCCCGTCTGCCGCTGCTGCCCGCATGGCGCGCGCCGTCGCCACTGATTCGGGCGAGGTCGTGCCCGTTTGCGCTTGGCTGACCGGCCAGTACGGCATCAACGATGTCTACCTGGGGGTAGAGGCCGCGCTTGGCAAGGCCGGCGTCAAGGAGATCAAGGAGCGCGCTTTGTCCGACTCCGAATTGGCCCAGCTCCAAGAAGCCGGCGCCGCGGTCAAGTCCAAGGCCGCCGACGTGGTCAATATGTAGCCCTCTGCCCGGCGCTTCATCATCAGCTTGAGGCGGTGCTCGATGCCGTGTGGTCGGCATCGAACACCGCCTTTCGCTTGCCCCCAAGCGGGCAGGCCACGGGCGGAAGGCTGGCGGCGCCTGGCGGGTGTGTCTGGAGACCTCTCCACGTCGAGTAAAATTGAGGACAAAACGATGTCAATAGCCCAAGCCAGTGTTGGCCTCAGAGAAAGAAGAGCATGACGAAAATCAAGGTGACGGCCCCGGTAGTGGAACTCGACGGCGATGAGATGACCCGGATCATCTGGCATTTCATCAAGGAGCGGCTGATCCTGCCCTACCTGGACATCGACCTGAAGTACTACGACCTGTCAATCGAGAACCGCGACTGCACCAACGACCAAGTGACCGTCGATTCGGCCAACGCGATCAAGCGTTACGGGGTGGGTGTCAAATGCGCCACTATCACCCCGGACGAGGCGCGCGTCCAGGAATTCGGCCTCAAGAAGATGTGGAAGTCGCCCAATGGGACCATCCGCAACATCCTTGGAGGCGTAGTCTTCCGTGAGCCCATTATCATCTCGAATGTGCCCAGGCTGGTGCCGGGCTGGACCAAACCGATCGTGATTGGTCGCCACGCCTTCGGCGACCAATACAAGGCGACTGATTACCGCACCGACAAACCCGGCCAAGTGATGCTCTCGTTCATCCCGGACGACGGTTCGCGGCCGGTCGAGCTCGAAGTAGTGCGGTTGCCCGAAGACGGCGGCGTCATCTTAGGCCAATACAACTTCACGGATTCGATCCGCGACTTCGCGCGGGCCTGTTTCGCCTATGGTCTGCAGCGCCACTATCCGGTCTATCTCAGCACCAAGAACACCATTTTGAAGAAGTACGACGGCGCCTTCAAGGACATCTTCGCGGCTGTCTACGAAGATGAATACCAGCAGCAGTTCGAGGCGGCGGGCTTGACTTACGAACACCGGTTGATCGACGACATGGTGGCCAGCGCCCTCAAATGGGAGGGCGGCTATCTCTGGGCTTGTAAGAACTACGATGGCGACGTCCAGTCGGACACGGTGGCCCAAGGCTTCGGCTCGCTCGGGCTGATGACCTCGGTGTTGATGACGCCGGACGGAAAAACCGTCGAGGCGGAAGCGGCCCACGGCACGGTGACTCGCCATTACCGCTTCCACCAGCAGGGCAAACCGACCTCGACCAACCCGATCGCTTCGATCTACGCCTGGACGGGCGGCTTGAAGCACCGGGGCAAACTGGATAACACACCCCAGGTGATCGGTTTCGCGGAGGCGCTGGAAGACACCATCATCAAGACAGTCGAATCTGGCCGTATGACCAAGGACCTCGCCTTGTTGATTGGCCCCGACCAGCCTTGGCTGACGACCGAGGACTTCCTCGACGCCCTGGACCAAGGCTTGCGCACGCGTCTAGCCGCGTAGGTGTTGGCAGCCAGCCAAGTATTGCCCGATGCCGCCCGTGTCAGCTACCCAAGTCCGCTCACGGACGCGCTGACGAGTGCGACACGGGGCTAGCTAGCCGCGGTCAGCCCTTGACCGAGCCCGACATCAAGCCGCCGACGAAGTACTTGCCGAGGAAGATGTAGACGACCAGGGTCGGCACGGAGGCGAGCAGCGCGGCGGCCATTGATACGCCGTAGTTTGTCATCATTGAGCCGTGCGCGATCGCGTTCAGGGTGACTGTCACCGGGGCCTGGGTTTCGGCGTTGCCGCCGAAGAAGCTAGCGAACAGGAAGTCGTTCCAAGCGGAAGTGAATTGCCAGATCAGCACCACGACAAAGGATGGGATGGAGATCGGCAGCACCACCGAGACGTAGGTTCTGATCATGCCAGCGCCATCGACGCGGGAAGCTTCCATCAATTCCTGCGGCACTGACTGGTAGTAGTTGCGGAAGATCAGGGTAGTGATGGGGATGCCGTAGATGATGTGGAGCAAGGCGAGCGTGGGAATGCCCGAGGGCAAACCCCAGTTGGACTGCATCTGAATCATGATCTTGTACAGCGGCACCATGACGGCCTGATACGGGATGAACATGCCGAACAGGATGAGCGTGAACACCACATTGGCGTAAGGGAAACGCCAACGGGCCAGCACAAAGCCATTCATTGAGCCCAGGAAAGAACTGATGATGGCCGCTGGCACCACCATTGCCAAAGTCCGGCCAAGCGCTGGCAAGACTGGGAAGATCTTGCCGTATTCGCCGGACTTGGAGCCGAGCAAAGCCACTTTCCAGTTTTCCAGGGTCCATTCTTGGGGCGGTAGCCAGGCCCGCGAGGGGTCTGCGTCGCCCACGCCCTTGAATGACGTCACCAGCAGCACGTAGACAGGGATCAGCACTATAACCAAGAACAAGAGCAACAGTCCGTAGCGAATCAGGCGCCCCCAGTCGAAACCGGCGTTGGGCTTCTTTGCCTCTGGCACCTTGGTGGCGTCGAAATGGCCGGTCAAAGCGGTGGTGGTCATTTCCGGTCCTCCCTAGCCGTATGGATGAGGTACGGCACTATCAGGACCAAGATCACTAACAGGAGGATCACGCCGACGGCGGCGGCGTTGGCGTAGTCGCCGGTATTCATGTAGTTCGCCATGTCGACGGCGGGCGCCTTGGTCGGGTAGAAGCGGTAGTCCGTCACCGAGACAATCAAGTCGAACACCTTCAGCGACATGTGGCCCAATATGATCAAAGCGCTGAGCGCCACGGGCGAGAGCTGCGGGAACAAGACGTGGCGGTAGATCTGCCACTCTTTGGCGCCGTCCATGCGAGCGGCTTCTCTCAGTTCACCCGGGATACCGCGGAATCCGGCCAGGAACAGCGCCATCACGTAGCCGGACATTTGCCAGATGGCGGGCATGGCGATAGCGGCTATGCCGAAACTAACAGAGGTGGTCCAGCCGTTCTCTAGGAATCCCAAGCCGGTCGCTTGGAAGAGGCGGTTCAGTCCCGATGCGTCTTTGCCCTGGTTGGCGTTGAGCAGCCAACGCCAAACCACTCCGGCCGCGACCGATGAGACAGCCATCGGAAAGAGGTAGAGCGAACGGAAAACGCCCTCGGCGCGGGAACGGCGGTCCAGCAACCAGGCCCAGAGGAAGCCGAAGAACATGGTGCCAGTGATGAAAATGGCGGTGTATAGGAGCAGATTCTTCAGCGAGTGTTGGAAGTCCTTGCTCCGGAGCAGTTCAACGAAATTGTCTATGCCGACGTTCTCATGCGGGACTGTCCCGGCGAACTGAGGGAAAGAGTGGGTGTCAGTGGTCGATAACTGGACCGACCCGAAGATGAGGTAGTAGACGAAGATCCCAACTAAGACCAGCGATGGCGAGATCAGCAGGATTGGGGGAACGTAACGTTTGATCCTGGTCATATAAGGCAGCCTAGCGATGCCGCGACGCAGCGACACCGGCCCTTCGTTTTGGCGGCGAAAGAGGCCAATGCCGCTGCGTCGTCAAGCGGTGAGATAGTTGTTCAGCCAGCGAAGGCAGCGGCTAGCTCTTGTTGGAGAGTGGCTAGGCCAGCCGCGTCCATAGCGCCGGTGGTGAACTTGGAAACAGCGTTGTTGGCGTCCGCGCCCTGTTTGATGGTGGCGGCAGCGCCATGCTGGATCGAACCGACAATGGTGTCCGACTTGAAGGACTCAGCGGCGGATTGCTGGTACTCCGAGAAGCCCTCGGCCGCCAGGTCGATGTCAGTGCGAGCAGGGATAGAGCCCTTGACCTTGTTGAAGCCGATCTGACCCTCCTTCGAGGAGATGACGTCCAACCAGGCTTCGGCCCCGGCTTTGTCGGGAGCGCCGACGGTGCGGGAGAACGAGTCAGCCAGGAAGTCATAGATTCCCTCGGTGCCGGGGCTGGCGGCGTAGAGATAATCCTTGCCTGCCACCAGGTTCTTGGAGTCCAGCAGCGCCGGAACCCAGTCACCCATGATGTTGAAGGCGGCCTTGCCGTCGAGGAGCATCTGAGACGCGGGCTCCCAGTCCATCGAGTCACGGTCAGCATTGGTATAGCTCATCAACTTGCCGAACTTCTCCAACGCGCCCTTGACCTCAGCGCCGGCCCAATCCGTGCTGCCATCGAACAGACCGTTGTAAGCGGGTGCGCCCAACTCGGCGATCAGCACCGTCTCAAGCAGGTGGACCTGGCACCAGGTGCCACCGACCGACAACGGCGTGACGTCCGGCGTTGCTGCCTTGATCTTGTCTAGAGCGGCAATGAACTCGTCAATCGAAGCGAATTGGGCACTGTCTGTCGGCAGCCCGGCCGCTTCGAGCACAGGAATGGCGGCCCAAAGCACGTTGGCCCGGTGCACGTTGGACGGAATGGTGTAAATCTTGCCGTCCTGGGTAAGCATGTCGATTAGGTCCTGCGGGAAGACGTCAGTCAGCCCGAAGCGGTCATAAAGGTCGGAAACGTCTTCGACTTGCTTAGCGTCAATGTAGTCTTGGGCTTCTTTGCCGGCGTGGACTTGGAACGTGTCTGGCGGCTCTCCTGCGGCCAGACGGGTCTGCAGCAAATCCTTGGCGGAGCCGCCGCCGCCGGTAACGCCACCGTTGACGAATTTGATGTCCGGATACTTGTCTTTGAGAACCTTCTCGATCTCTTCGAGCCCCAGAGCCTCCGAGCCTGATGTCCACCAAGTAAACACTTCTACTTGCTTGCCACCAGTGGAATCCTTGCCACTGTCGCTGGAATCTTTGCTGTCGCCGCAGGCGGCCAGCCCCAGAAGGAGGGCTCCGGCGCCAACGGCTGCCAAAATTCGGGTACGTCGCATGTGAGTTACTTCCCTTCCGCTTCGTCGCAGTTCTTAGGGCAAGGCAACCAGACCGGTTCCCTTGCCTTTCATCAACTATCGGTCGAAACGGCGCCGACCGCAAGTGGTGAAGGGAAAAATAGGCCAAATTGTTATTTGTCGTTCAAGTGTTGAAGCCAGGCGGCGCGTGCGTTGCGGCTAGAGCCAGGGCGCCGTGCAGTTCTGATAAGTCCGGATGGCGCGGCAGGCGGACCTTTACGACGGCGCCGGGCGACGGCATCGAACGTTGGATGATGGCTTGTTTGACCGGGGCCAGGAGGAGGTCGCCGCTGGCCGTGACCGGGCCGCCGATGACTACCACGGCCGGGTTGATCAGGTTTACCAAGCTGGCGATGGCGGCGCCGACATGGCGGCCCATCTCCTCTAACAGCCGCACCGAGGCGCTTTGGCCGCGCGTGGCCATGGCCAGCCATTCGGGCAGGGTGACCGGCCTTTCCATGGCTTCGCTGAGGTTTTCCAGCAGGGCTGGAGTCGAGGCGGTGGTCTCCAAGCAGCCGCGGTTGCCGCAGCGGCAGAGCCGACCCGACGGGTCGAGCGAGATGTGGCCCAGTTCGCCAGCCGTACCGGAGGCGCCCCGCCACAGGCGCGAGCCATCTATCACAATGCCGCAGCCAATCCCGGTGGACAAGCGCACATAAACCTGCGGCGCGGCTGGCCCGGCGGCTGTGGCCCAAGTGAATTCGCCCAAAGCGCCTAGATTGGCGTCGTTTTCCACCACCACCGGGAAGTCCAGCGCTTCGGAGAACCGCCGCTCCAAGTGGATGCCGCTCAACTCCGGCAGAACGGCGCCGGCGCCGATTTCACCGCTCGCCGAATCGAGTGGTCCAGGTACTCCGACCACCATGGCGGCTATATCTGTCCTGGTCAACGAGGCTTGGTGTAGCAGCACTGCCATCAGGTCGGCGCATTTGGCGAGGGTGTCGCTGACCGAAGGCTCGGTTTCCATGGGGCGGTATTGCTGCGCCAGCAGGCGGTGGTCCAAAGTCGCCACGCCGCCCCGAATGTGTGTGCGGCCCAGGTCCAGCCCAATGACAAAGCGGTGCGCCGGGGTTGGGGTAACCACGCGGGAACGGCGGCCGGCTCGCAATTCCCAAGTCACTGCGACCTCGCCAGATGTGGCCAACTGGCGCACCAAATTGGTGACGGAGGCGGCGGACAGGCCGGTTTGACGGCCGATCTCAGCTTGGGTGAGCCCGTCGTGCGCCCCTGACACGGCAGCTAGAACGCGTGCCAGGTTAGCTTGGTGGAGGGCGCTGGGGGAGCCCGGGCCGACAACAGCCATGGGTCTCATATTACAAGACTTGAAGGCGGCTGTCTTCCTTTTCGTCCCAGAATCAGCTAAGCGCGGCGGCGGCGTCCCGGCCAGAGCAGGGCCGTGCTAACCGCCAGTCCAGGCGAATCTCAGCCAGCCCGCGCCCTTACCGGCCTCGGGGACGATGCCGTCCACCTGGCCAAACGGCATCGTTCCCGCTGGAAGCGCAGCACTGTGGTCAGCGGAAGACGACGGTGCGGGTGGCGTTGCGCAGGACCCGATGCTCGGCGTGCCAGCGGACGGCGCGGGCGAGCGCCCGGCGTTCGACGTCTTCGCCCAGGTGAGCTAGCCCCTCGACGCTGATCGAATGATCGACTCGCTCGATGTCCTGCTCAATGATCGGGCCTTCATCAAGGGCGGCGGTGACGTAATGGGCGGTGGCGCCGATCAGCTTGACGCCGCGGGCATGGGCCTGGGCGTAGGGGCGGGCGCCCTTGAAGGAGGGGAGGAAGGAATGGTGGATGTTGATGGCCCGCCCTTCCAAGAAATCGCACAGATCGTCCGACAGGACCTGCATATAGCGGGCCAACACCACCAACTCCACATCTAAGTCCACCACAAGGTTCTTTAGCTGAGCTTCAGCCTGGGGCTTGGTGTCTTTGTCGACTGGTATGTGGTGGAAGGGCACGGCGTAGAAATCGGCCACTGGCTTCAAATCCAAGTGGTTGGAGACAACCGCCACTATGTCGATCGGCAGGCGCTCCTGTTCACGCCGATACAGCAAGTCGAGCAAACAATGGGCGGCTTTGGAAACCATCACTATGGTCCGAAGGGGACGGCCCACCGTGTCGAGTTGCCAGGTCATGTCGAAGCGTGTTGCCACTGGATTGATGACCGTGTCCAAAACTTCCCGCTGGACGCCGGCCTGAACCTGGACCCGCATGAAGAACCGCCCCGATTCGGGGTCGCCATACTGCTGCGATTCGGTGATGTTGCCGCCGATGGCGGCCAAGGCTCCAGAGACGGCATGGACAATCCCAGGCCCGTCCGGGCAGGACAAAGTCAACACCCACTGACTGGCCACCTCGGCCTTAGTTGGATCCGGCGGAATCGATTCAGAAGTCAACACGGTTCCCAAGGCTAGCGCCAGCGACCCATTTCAGGTCGGCTTAGCCCACATGGGGGACGCGGTGGCGGGTGGTGAAGGGGTTGGGTTGTAGGGGACTTGTGTTTCATTTCTTTCAGGAGGTTATCGGCTATGCCCCGTCGCAGACAGGTTTTCGCTGCCCTTGTTTGTTTCGGCCTGGGGAGTGCGGCTGTGGTAGCGGCCCAAGCGGCGGGCCGGGATCAGTTGAGCGCGTCGGCTGACGGAGTTGCGGGGAACGGGGCGATAGTCGAGGTGGAGGCCCCGTTCGCAGTGTTGGCTGAGGATGGGGCGGTTTGGCGGTTCGCAGTGCCGCCGACGGGCGCACCGGGGGCTGTTAGTTTGATGTTGCGGCGTGACGACGGGGCGGCGTCGAGTTGGTCGGGGCAGGCCGAAGACGGCGAGGGGGTCGTGAGTGTGCCGGGCGGCGGCTTGGAACCTGGCTATTACGACGTCACGGCGAGCTATCCGGGCGCCGAGGAATGGACCGGCTCTGTCGTCGTCGCAGACGGCGCCGTGGATCAGGAACTCAGGATCGGTCTGGACGCGGGCCTTAGCTGGTGGCGAGAGACGTCCGCGGGTGGTCCCGCTGCTGATGAGTTACGGGAGCAACTCGGCGCGATGAAGCTGATCGGATTCGGGTCGGTGCGGGACCGAATCAGCCGCAACGCGGTGATGACCGGTTGCGGCGGCGAGCCGTCGTTCACTCCGAAATGGCCGGATGGGACCACGCCCAGGCGGGTGGCAGAGGCCGCGCAGGACGCCGGGATCGATGTGGTAGCGGTGATGGGTAGCTGGCCGGACGGCTGCGATTTGGACGCGCTGTACACCTTTGGGCAAAACTATGCCAAGCACATGGGCGATGTCGCGCCAAGCGTCGAGTGGGCCAACGAGCCGGTCGAGCCGTCCATGTTTCACGGTTATCCATTCGATTACGCCAGCATGACCAAAGCTTTCGCGGCCGGCGTCAAGTCCGTCGATCCGTCCATCCGAATACTGGAGGGCTCAAGTCTGAGCGGCCTTCCCTTTGACGACGCGAACGCCGACAAGCGCTGGTCTGACTTGTTCGCCAGCCAGGCTTACGACAGCAACATCGGCGACTCTTTCGACATCCGAAACGAGCATTGGTACCCCTGGCTCTCGCAGCTCCACGGGATGGTCAATGGTCCGAATATGCTGACCAAGTTGGCGCTGGACGAGTCATATGGCTTGGATGGCAAATCCCGCTGGTTGACGGAGATCGGCTATTACGTGGGGCACACCGGCGAAGGCGCCGATGTGGCGGCTCGTGAGAAAGGCCAAGTCGCTTATACAGTCGAGAGCTATGCCGCCGCTTTGGCTGCGGGCTATGAGCGGGTCTTCCCGTTCTATTGGCAGACGTTGTTAGAGAACTGCGGCGACGGGACGCCAACTACAGACAACTGCGATGCCGTCTGGGGGCTGACCAGATACCAGAAGTCGGACGTGTTCAAAGACGGGCGTTCGCAGGCGTTGTCCCCTCGACCGGCTTTGGCCGCCGCCGCTGCGGTGACCCGGCTGACTGTCGGCCGCCAGGTCGAAGAGGTTTCAGTCGGCGGGTCTGGGGCGACGGTCTATTTCGAGGGCGGCGTGGCGGTGACCTGGGATCCGGCGCGGACTCTGAGTCAGTTCGCGGCCAGCCCGGCGGACTTGGCCCAGATCACCGTCAGGAACATGTACGGCCGGGTGTTGACGGGCCTGGATCTTTCGGCCACCAGCCCCGGTTCGGCCGAGCCCTACCTGCTAGCGGGTGTCACGGCCAGGCCGGGCTCCGCCCAAGACGTTTCGACCCCTGTCGGTGCGGTTGGCCAAGGGAACAGCTTCCGGATCGAAGCCAGCCAGTTGCGCGTCAACGGCCAGACGCCGGCCCCGCGCGACACCCGAGACTCGGTTGTGGTGGTCGCGCCCGGGGACACGATCAGTCTCGACGTGCGGGCGCGGGCGGAAGGCAACCGGGACGTTTCCGGCCAGACGGCGTTTAGCTGCCAAGGCGGCGAGAGCGTCACCCCCGACCTGACGGCCTCCGGCCCCAATTCTGGCGGGGGCTATTACACCTGCGCGTTCACCGTCGGCCCGGACGGTGCCACAGTGCGGCACGAAGAGTCGAAGGGCGGCACACCTCGTTGGGTTGTGCCCAGCTACGTCAAGGCGAGTGGCGTCTGGACTCACCCGGATGGCCAGTCGCGGACCGATTGGATCCAGGCCGGGCTGACGGGGGCGCCGGTCGAGGTGTCGATCACCGGGCAGTTCTACGTTGGCCAGACCGTTTTTGCCGTTAGCGACGACGCCCGGGTGGCCGATTACGTCTGGACCTATGCGGCCGATGGCGCGTCGGCTCCCGGTGGCGCCCAAAACCAGTACACCATTGCTCTCAGCCGTGAAGGCGGGGTGAGCGATTTCGTGGGCGGCGAGGGGCGCCGGATCCAGGTCGACGCTCTCGACGCGTCCGGGCGGGTACTGGGCACGGCCTGGTTCCGGGCCACAATTTACGCCACCAAGGGCTGGGCCGACAGTGTCAGCGCTGGCCCGGGCACGGTCCGCCTCGGCGACGTGTGGGCCTTCGACTGGTCGGATCTCGCGGCGCCCGGCCAAATCGCGGCGACGGTGGGCGCGGCTTGTGCCCAGGCGGCCACGGACCAGCGTTACGGCCCGTTCTCCCCCGGGGCCGCCTCCAACCCGGTCACCGACACGTATCCCCAAGCGACGGGGACCTGGTACGTGTTCAAGAACTTCGATATCGAAGTCGAGCAGACCGGTCGGCAGAACGTCTACCTGTACGCGGTGCCGCCCGTCTGGGACTGGGACTGCTCGACCGCCGTGCAGGTGAGCAACTACGACCCCAACACCTCCCTCGACATACCGCCACAGACACCGGTGCTCGACCCGGCCAACTCGCGGCTCAGTGTGACGACGACTGACCGAACTGTCACGGTCGGGACCGGTCGGCACGCCTTCCAGGCAGAATTGGTCGGCACCAACGGCGAGCCCTTCCTCGGCGCCGCGGAAGTGGCGTTCTACTATCGCTCCCCCCAGGACGGCGGGGACGACTGGCAGCCTGGTCCGCTGGCCCAGGCGAGCGGCGGGATCGCCGGGTGGGATTCGTTCAGCCGAACCGAAGCCGGGCCTTGGCTGGTCAAAGCGGAAGTTGCCGGCGGCTTGGTGGGAGCGCCGGTCGAGGTCCGATTCCAGGCCGGTGCGCCCGACCTCGCCCGGACGCGGCAGTCGTTGACCGCCCAGGACGCCACAGCGGTGGCCGATGCCGTCTCCCGAGGCACGCGCTCGGTCACGGTGGTCGATTCGTACGGCAACCCGACGGCGTTGGAGGATGTGTGGTTCTCGGTTGAAGGCCTGGTCGGCGCTGAACTGGTGGACGCCACCACTGGCGAGCCCCTGGGCACGAGCGTCTGGCTGACCCCTGACGATAAGGGCGTGGTCAGCGTGGGCGTGGTCTCGGCGCGCACGGGCATTGCCAGGGTGATGGCGACCTTGGTCGGCGAGTCGTTGGGCGTCACTGCTTTCACATTCACACAGGATCCGGCCGCGTCATTGGGCGCTGACTTCATCATGGGCGTCCAGTCGCATTTGACTGAGAACAAGTGGGCCGAGCGGAGGAGCGGCGATCAGTCGACCTCAATCCAAGAGATAGCGCTTGGCGAACTGGGCGCGGAGTCTTTGCGCGACGAGCTGTACTGGCACCGCCTAGGCTCAAATGGCAAATCCCAGTTGGCCGGAGTTGAAGACGATATCGCGGTGCTGAGGACGGTACGAGAGGCTGGCGGCAAATTGCTGATGGTTTTGTCCTTCAACCACGACAATTGGGTTCCCAAGGAGACGAACCAGGGACTTCCGCACACCGATGGCCAGCGCCAGGCGTTTGCCGAATACGCCGCCAGGGTGGTTGACACAATCGGACCGGAGAACTTGGCGGGGATCGAGATTTGGAACGAGTGGGACATCCTATCTGGCTGGGCCGGGAGCAACGAACCCCCCTCCTGGGATGACCCGTGCCCCCTAGACCCGGCCCAAGGGCCGGGCTGCCCCGTCTACTACGCCCAACTGGTCGAGGCTTTGCTCAAGCCGACCGCGCAGGATCTGCCTACCGAGTCGCTTCACGACCTGGCCCCCGGAGTGCCGGTGATAGCGGGTGTGACCAGCGGGTTCCCACCGGAATGGTCCAAAACCGTGCTCCAGTACTTGAATCAGCGCGGCGTGGCCGTGGACGGCTGGTCGCTTCATCCCTACGCCTGGGACCCGGCTTGTCCGGTGACTTTATCCTGGGACTTGGCCGACGAGGGCATTGCCCAATGCGTCGAAGATGCCCGCATGCGTGTGGCCGAATGGTACGACCAGCCACTTCCGCTCTACATCAGCGAACTTGGCTTCTCGAGCGGCCACGAGGAGGTGTCGCTTGAACGGCAGGCAGAATTACTGGTGAAAGGCTATGTGCGGGTTCGTGCCGTCGGCGATGTGGCCGGAATCTGGTGGTACGACCTGTTGGAGGACTACACCAACAATGGAGCCAACGCCATTGAGAACGGGTACGGCCTGATCAGCCGGGTCGGCGGCTATGACGATCACGAGGTTGGCGAGTTCAAACCAGCGGCCCACGCCTACGCGGCGCTGGCCGATTTCTGGGACGGCTGTGCCCAGCCCACGGGCGACATCACCGCGAACAACTATTTCCAGCTCTACTGCGCTGACGGCGCCCGACATATCTTCCTGGACGCGACGTTGGGGCAGCTACGCCAGGCCCAAGCCGCCGGCGGCGTCCTGGTGGACTTGTTGGGCGGCCAAGGCGAGTTGGCCAGTTCGTCGCCTGTGACAGATGAGTGGGTAGGCCGTGAGGTCGGGGTCTATGGCGCCAACACGGCATCGTTCGCCATGCGCGTCGAAGGCCGCCCTTACCGCGGCCAGACCGTCCATGCTGTCAGCGACGTGCCCGGCGTCGAGGCGTACCTTTGGGAGGTCAAGGGCGAGGACGCCGCTTGGCGGCGCGCCGCCTACGCCCCGGCTTTGCCCAGCGAGAGCGGCTACGACCCGGCCGTTTCCTTGGACGAGTATCGGATTGGCGGTCCCGGCGGGCTTGGTTGGGACGACTACCAGGCGGCGAGCGGTTGGGGCCGCGATTTCCGGGTGTCGGCGCTGAAGGACGGCTTGGTGGTGGCCCAGGCCTTCTTCAGACCCACCACCCACCAGGCGGCCGGAGCGAGTTGGCTTTCCAGTATCAGTTCGCCCAGCCCCGGCGTGGTCAAAGTAGCGGGCGACTCATGGGCTTTCGACTGGGAGAACTTGGATCAGCCGGGTCGGCTGTATTTCACCGTTGGAACGGGCGAGTGTGGGGACCCTCGGGCCGACGGCTATGGGCCATTCCCGGCCACCAAGGCTTGGGCGACCAGCCAAGCGGTGTCCTACCCGCAGGTGGGGGGCTCGTTCTACGGGATTGATCTGGCTTTCGAGACTGATCATTACGGCGAACAGCGGCTTTGTGTTTACGCGGTTCCCGTGGACTGGCAGCCGGACGACGGCCTGACCGGTTTAGCGACCACTCTCGGCGGCGCCAACGGCCAGCTATTCGACTTGGGCGAGGCGCCCGGGCCACCGGGACCCCGCGGTTCGGAGTTGGATCCGGACGGATCTTGGCTGGTGGCTTTGACCAATGCTCAGACCGCAGGGACGGGCGCGCATTGCGTGGCGGCGACGCTAGTCGGCTCGGACGGCGCGCCTTACACCGACCCGGTCGAGGTGGTGTTCTCTTATCGACTGGCCGGGTCCAACGATTGGTTGTTGGGCGGGACGGTTCTGAGCGCGGATGGGCAAGCGCAGTGGGATAGCTTCGGGCATCAGATTGCGGGTTGGTATGAGGTCAAGGCCGAGGTTGGCGACCAGGTTATCGGCCTGCCTACCGATCTGCGGTTCGTGGCCGGGCCGGTGGATCTAACACGCTCGGGGGCGACGCTTGCTGTGACGGGTGCCGATCTGATGGGCGGTGCTGAATCGACCTATTTGGTTCGGCTGACCTTGGTCGACCAGTTCGGCAATCCAGTTGGCGACGGTGTCGAAGAGCATGTCGGGTTCGAGTTGGCCGGAGATGGTCCGGCCAGGTTGGTCGACCCGTTGACGGGGGAGGATTTAGGCCGCTCGGCGATCGTCAGCGTCTCAGCGTTAGGCAACGTCGGCGTCGATGTGGCCAGCGGTGGTGGCGGATCAGTCTTTTTGACGATGCGTTTCGGCGCAGTCGTGTTGGCCGAGGTGGAGCTAGCATTCGCCGACCCGCCTGACGCCACCGGCCCGTCGCACTCCCCGCCGCCCGACGCGGCGATAGGGCCGAAGACTGAGGTAGGCAAGGCCTTAGTGCGGCGGGGCGAGACGCAGACGGTAGCTGGAATCGGCTTCAAACCAGGTGAGCTCGTGACGGCGGTGATGTGGTCCGAACCGGTGGAAGTCGGCCAAGCCCAGGCCAGCGCGGCCGGGACAGTGGCGTTTAGCTGGACCATTCCAGCGACCGCCGAGGCCGGTCTGCACAGAGTCAAACTGACGGGCGAGGTGTCAGGCACGTTTGAGGCTGCTTTCGAGGTCCTGGCGTCGGCGCAGGGCGTCCAATCGAGCCCCGCTGGGACGGCTGACTTGCCTTTCACCGGAATCGCCGGGCTGCCGACCCTGGCCTGGGGCGTGAGCGGCCTGCTGTTGGCCGGCGTCCTGCTGGCCCTGGCCGCTCGCGTGCGGCGCCGCCGTTAGTGACCACCCTCGCCAGGGGATGGCGTGGGTGGCGTGCCCGGCTTGGCGGTCGATGCCGTTCGCGTACTCAGGGAATCAAGTGAAGGCGAGCAGGAAACTGGTGTCGACAATCAGCATTGGCCGAACCCGTCCAGGTGCTCGTCGACGTGCTCGGCCAAGCCTCCGCCCCACTTGAATACGCCGTCGGTGGGTTTGGGCGCGGGGTGTTCAATGGGTACCAGCTTAACCGCGGGTTTGCCTCGGCGCGCGATCACGACATGCTCTCCTCGCCGGGACGCATCGACGAGTTGCGACAAGTGCGTCTTGGCGTCCATCATGTTCATTATCATGAGATTTCCCATCCTGACCGGACCGACCAGACCAAGTCTACTCAGTTTGGTTTCCCTCCGACGGTTCCTAATGGGACCGACGGTTTGTCGGGCACCGGTGCGCTGTGAGTGTGTGCGTCATCGCAGGGATCATGTGGTCGAGAGCGGGGAAACCGCTCGGGGTGAGGCTATGTGGGACAATTCCCTTCGTGTCTGAACCAGTTTCACCCCTTGATCTAACGGCGCTGGAGGCGGTCGCGGACGCGGCCGAAGCCGCTGCCGCTGCCGCCACCAACCTGCCGGAGTTAGCGACCGAGCGGCGGCGCTGGACCGGCGATGACAGCGCCATTGCCCATGCGAATAGGTCGATCAAAGCTTTGCCGGGCGCCGATAAAGCGCAGGCGGGCAGGAACATGGGAGCGGTCAAGCAGCGCGTTTTCGCGGCCTTCGATCAGGCTCGCACCGCTCTCGAAGCGAAGGCGGAATCGGAGCGGCTAGCTGAAGAGACAGTCGATGTGACTCTGCCAACCGACCGGCGCCGACCCGGTGCCCGTCATCCGCTCGAACTTCTCCAGGAGCGAATCGCCGATGTTTTCACGGCCATGGGCTGGACTATTGCCGAAGGGCCAGAACTGGAAGCGGAGTGGTTTAACTTCGACGCCTTGAACTTTGGGCCGGACCATCCGGCCCGGCAGATGCAGGACACCTTCTTCGTTAATCCGCCCGGTTCCGGCCTGGTCATGCGCACCCATACCAGTCCTGTCCAAGCCCGCGTGCTGCTTGACCAGGGCGTGCCCTGCTATGTGGCGGTGCCGGGCAAAGTGTTTCGGACTGATGAGTTGGACGCGACCCACACGCCGGTCTTTCACCAGGTGGAGGGCCTAGCGGTGGACAAGCACCTGACTATGGCCCATTTGCGGGGCACACTGGACCACTTGGCCAACGCTATGTTCGGCGCTGGCGTCACCACCAGGTTGAGACCGTCGTTCTTCCCCTTCACCGAGCCCAGCGCCGAAATGGATCTGCTCTGTTTCATTTGCCGGGGCAAGGACCCGCAGTGCCGCACATGCGGTGGATCGGGCTGGATCGAGTGGGGCGGTTGCGGCATGGTGGACCCCAATGTGCTGATGGCGTGCGGCGTGGACCCGCATGAATACCAGGGCTTCGCCTTCGGCATGGGTATTGAAAGGACCTTGATGTTCCGCAACGGCGTTCAGGACATGCGCGACATGGTCGAAGGCGATGTCCGCTTCTCAATGAATTATGGGGTGGGAATCTGATGCTGATCCCATTGCCTTGGCTGGCCGAATACGTCCCACTTCAGGGGCGCGACGGCGAGGCGGTTGCCAGCGCCCTAGTCTCGGTCGGTCTGGAAGAAGAAGCGATTCACGGTTCCGGTGTGGCCGGTCCGCTGGTAGCGGGGCTGGTCGTTCAAGTCACGCCGGAGCCGCAAAAGAATGGCAAAACTATTAACTGGTGCCAAGTCGACGTCGGCCCGAGCAACGGCGGCGTGCGCGGCATCGTCTGCGGGGCTCATAACTTTCAGGCGGGCGACAAAGTGGCGGTGGCGCTGCCCGGCGCCGTCCTGCCGGGGCCGTTCCCGATCTCCAGCCGCAAGACTTATGGCCACATTTCCGATGGCATGATCTGTTCTGCCCGCGAACTGGGCCTGGGCGAGGACCATACGGGCATCATCGTCTTGGCGCGCCTCGGCTTTGACCCGGACATCGGCACCGATCTGATCCCGGTCCTCCACCTTGACGAGCAGACCGTCGAGATCAACGTCACCCCTGACCGCGGCTACTGCTTTTCGATCCGGGGGGTGGCGCGGGAGTTCGCGCTGGCGACCGGGGCGCGGTTCACGGACCCAGCCTTGGTTGTCACACCGCCGGCCACCAGCGACGGCTTTGGCGTTGAGTTGGACGATGCCGCTCCCATCCACGGCCACCCCGGTTGCGACCGTTTCGTGGCCCGGGTGGTACGCGGTTGCGATGCGTCCAAGGCTTCGCCGGACTGGATGGCCAGGCGTTTGACCGAGGCGGGAATGCGGCCCATATCGTTGGCGGTCGATGTTACGAACTATGTGATGCTGGAGCTGGGCCAGCCCCTGCACGCTTACGACCTGGACGGCTTGGCCGAACCGATCGTGGTGCGTAGAGCCCAGCCGCGTGAGCACCTGGTTACCCTCGACGATGTCGACAGGAAGCTAGATCCCGAGGACCTGCTGATAACCGATTCGCCTGGCGGCGATCGGGCCAGCCGGGTTCTTGGCCTGGCCGGGGTGATGGGCGGTGCGTCCTCGGAGGTCGGGCCCGCCACCCGCGATCTGCTGATTGAGGCGGCCCATTTCGACCCGGTGACGGTCGCCCGGTCATCTCGGCGCCACCGGCTCGGGTCGGAGGCGGCCAAACGCTTCGAGCGCGGAGCCGACCCGGAACTGCCGCCCAAGGCCGCCCAGCGGGTGATCGACTTGCTGATTGAATACGGCGGCGGCGAACCCGACACCGCCGTGACGGATGCGGGCTCCGTCGCCGCGCCCGCTCCGATCAGCTTCGACCCCAGCTATCCAGCCCGTCTGGTGGGCGTTGATTATTCGGCCGCGCGCGTGCGGGAGGTCATTGAGGCGATCGGCTGCTCAGTGTCAGACGGCGGGCCGGATGACTGGACGATCAAGCGGTCGGCTGAGGGGTCGGCTGAGGGGTCGGATGAGGGGTCGGTCGCTCGGCCCGGTGAGTGGCTGGTGACGCCGCCGAGTTGGCGCCCCGATCTGACCCGCCCAGTCGATCTGGTCGAAGAGGTCAGCCGAATCGACGGCTATTCCAAGATTCCATCGGTGCT